>CBFHVV010000004.1:22593-68288 GCA_965658965.1 Croceimicrobium sp. | reverse complement strand
TCAATTACTCTCTTGATATCTACTTTAGCTACCTCCTCAGCCCCTTCTTGCAGTTCGCCATTTATCCACTTTTCTATGCGAATGAGATTGCCGTTTGATTGATAAAACTTCCAGTAGCCATTCTTAAGATCGTTGCGGTAAGGACCTTCAACCTTTACATTTCGGTTTTTATAAAACTCCACCCAAAGACCCTGCTTCTGTTTTTGTTGGTCCCAACGGTTAATATTTTGCTTACGCAATAAAGAGCCATTTTTATAAGTGAAAACTGTAATAACACGGCCATCCTCCTGAGCATACTCGAAGCCAGTGCCATTTTCTAGGCCTTCTTCGAAAGGAATTTCTTTAGCTACAGCACCACTTGGAAAAAGGATTCGTGTGAAACCGTCTAATTTATCCTTAACAAATTCTTCACGTTTAACAATCTTTCCTGCCTCATAGCTTTGTCTTAAGCCATCCTTTAAGCCATCTTTGTATTGGATATCCACAACGCGAATTCCCTCTCGGTTGTAAAAAATCCAGAGACTATCCAGAAGAAAGTTTTTGCGATTGCCTTCTGATTTAATAATTCCGTTGCGGTAATAGCTTCGCCAATAGCCATTTGGCTTGCCTTTTTCCAAGGGTCCTTCACTGCTTTTGACGCCGTTTTCGTAAAAATAAACTTTGAGTTCTGCATTACCTGTATCGCTTTGAGAAAACGAAAGTAAGGGAAAACAAAAAAGAGCAAAGACCAGAAGATATCTTAATAACATATATATAGTACTCTTTAATTTAAAATCTAATATGATGTATATGTTAGGCTGTTAGTAAGGCTGATAAGTTTTAGGCGAAGTTCTTGCTTTTATTCTCTATCCACAATTATTAACAAGATATCTTCAAGCGAAAGCTTATTAACTATTTCATTTCCCGCAATAAAGATAATGCTATTAACAATTGTTAGTAATCTAGAATAACAACTTACTTTTGAAAAAAATATTTGCAACCGACGGTTCATAAACCTGAATACGGTGGTGAAAAAATGGGCAGTAATTTTTAACAAGTGATAGGGCTCATTTGATATTTTTAGTGAAAGCAGAATTACTTGTTAGTATGCAAGTAAAATTTGTAATCAGATATTAACATCGCCACGATTTTTTTAGTGGGAGCCTGTTAATAGTAAATGATTGATAAACAAAGGAATATTAAACTTAGAAATACTTATTAACAGATGAATATTGCAATAGGAGGAGATCACGCTAGTCCGGCGCTAAAGAAGGCCATTATTGAGGAGTTTACTAAAAATGGTCATGTTTTTAACAATTTTGGAACCGACGATACCAGCAGTGTAGATTACCCTGATTATGGTCATCCTGTGGCCAAGGCAGTCTTAGATGGTGCCTCCGATTTAGGAATTGTAATATGTGGTAGTGGTAATGGTATTAATATGTCGGTTAACAAGCATGCTGGTATTCGCTCTGCTCTTTGCTGGAACACGGAATTAGCTTCTCTTGCTCGTCAACATAACGATGCTAATATTTTAGCCCTGCCTGCCCGTTTTATTACAGAAGAGCAGGCAATGGCTATTGTAGATTCTTTTTTAAAGGCCAACTTTGAAGGTGGTCGACATCAAAAGAGGGTAGAAAAAATTAATTGCTAGGGAAATACTTCAATAAAGATTCTTCTAGCAATTCCCATTCTTCCCCTTTAAAAAAACCTTCTGCAGGTAAATCGTAATAATTGATAGAGGCCTTGCGACGAGTGGTTTCTAAAACTTTTAAATATTCTCGGTCCTTATTATGGTTAAGAGGGTAGTCGTCAAAGAACACCCACACGGCTTTGCCCTGTAAATTTTGGTATTCTTCGATAAAGAAGTTGGCGTGATAGCTCAACCAGAACATGTTGGTGTATTTACCGAGCGTGAACATTTCTGGATGGTCGGTTTTTACCGCTTCCACTTGCACCTTAAAAGTGCTTAGAGAATCAATATCAAACTTGTCTTTAATATAATCTGCACGGGCCTCATTGTAACTTATTTTACCATTTGCAATTCTTTCGTAAGTAGAGAATGTGCTGAAAGGACTACCATTTATAAAAATTGAGGTATCGGCCTTGTGAGTGGCTGCAATAAGAGGAACGATATAAGAGCCCATTCCCATTCCCATTACGCTGAAATCGGCTTTTCCATTAATCTTTTTAGTCTGTTTTAGATGTTGAATGAGATTATTTGCAAATTGAACATGCTGCCCTTTAAAATCTAAATTTTTACGAGGATAGAACATAGTACCTTTAGCTGGAGCCTTATAAATACATAAGATATCGTAACCGTTACGATATATGTTTTTATAAAGATCAGTTTCTTCAAAACGAACCGTATCCAAGCTCGGTGGTAGGAAAACTAAAATTTTATCCGATAGATTTTCGTGGCTCGCTAAACTGTAGGGAATAGTATCACCAACATATGGTTCTAAATAACCATCAAAAGCGATATTTATCTTCGGCTGGCAAGCCACAGAAAGTAATAAGACTAGCAATAAAGGCCCTATTTTAGAGAGTTTTTGCATCTTTGTTAACGTTTTGCCGAATCTCATAGATCTCCTCATATTTATTTTTTATTTAGTCGCCATGCTTGGGGTAGGTTTCTACTTTATGCGAAGCAACAAAGATATTGATGATTATTATGTAGGCGGTAGGAAAATGAGTAGCGGACACATCGGACTGAGTGTTGTGGCTACCGATGTAGGGGGAGGCTTTAGTATTGGGCTAGGGGGATTAGGTTTTGCCATCGGAATATCAGGAAGTTGGATGCTTTTTACCGGTTTAATTGGTGCATGGCTTTCTGCATATTTTTTAATTCCGAAGGTGTTTAAACTAGGCAGTAAGCACAAACTTTTCACTTTCCCCGAAATTTTCTATCATCTTTTTAATCCTAAAGTGGCTTTTTTAGCTGCCATAGTTAGTACCATAGGATACATCGGTTTTACGGGAGCGCAAATTTTGGCTGGTGCCAAGCTAGCCACGGCCACTTTCCCCAGTTTAGATTTAAACACCGCTGTTTTTATTATGGGTTTAACCGCAGTAATTTATACCGTTTTTGGTGGTTTAAAAGCAGTAATTTATACCGATACGGTACAATGGATTATTCTGATGGGCGGCCTTATTTTTATTGGTATTCCCATGTCTTATTTCGCTGTAGGCGGATACGAGGCTATTGTTGCTACGGTTCCTAAATCTTTTTTAAGTCTAAGTGCGGTAGAGCCCGTGCAAATAATTAATTGGGCTATTACCATTATCCCTATCTGGTTTATTGGCATGACCTTATATCAACGTATTTATGCTTGTCGCGATGAAAAAACTGCCAAAAAAGCTTGGTTCATTGCGGGATTATTAGAGTGGCCCATTATGGCATTTATGGGTGTGCTTTTAGGTCTCTTTGCTAAAGTTGCCTTAGATCAGGGTTTATTTAACGAATTAGCGATAGACACTGGCGCAGGCTTCGATCCGGAAATGGGCTTGCCAATTTTATTAAGAACTATCCTTCCAGTGGGTTTAATGGGTTTAATGATGTCTGCTTATTTTTCAGCCATAATGAGCACTGCAGATAGTTGTTTAATGGCCGCTTCAGGAAACTTACTAAGTGACATTATTAGCAAGCGTATTCATATTCCACAAGAAAAATTATTGCGCTACTCCCATTTCACCACCATGTTTATTGGGATATTAGCCTTAGCTCTAGCTAGCCAAATGACCGAGGTTTTGGGTTTAATGTTAGTTTCCTACTCCTTTATGGTGTCGGGCTTATTTGTCCCGCTAATAGTGGCTTTATTTTTTAAAAATCGTAACAGTTTGGCCGCTTGGTGGTCTATTTTAATTGGCGGCTCCACCACCTTGCTTTTAGAAGTATTAAAAAGCAAGGAAATTATAGCCTTACCTTTCGGTTTAGATGCCAACCTATTTGGTATTTGCGCATCATTACTCTGTTACCTCTTAATTGCAAAATATACAAAAGCATGAATTACATTATTATAGAAGGTGCCGCTGGCCCACATCCTGATTTTTCGCAAGAAAAAATTGCTAATTTTCTTTTTAAGCACCTTGAAAAATATGGAGATCCATTAGACGAAATATTAGCCTGTTTAGATTATGTTTTTCATCCCGATAAGGGAGGGTTTGTGGCCGTGGCTTATGCCGATAATTTAGAAATTCACGGTGCAGTAATTATTAATAATACCGGTATGTCGGGCTACATTCCCGAAAATATTCTGGTTTATATTGCCGTAGATGCCGCAGTGCGAGGACAAGGTTTAGGACAAAATTTAATGCAAATGGCATTGGAAAATGCAGAGGGTAATGTGGCTTTGCACGTAGAACCGGATAATCCTGCAAAGCGCCTTTACGAGCGACTAGGTTTTACTAACAAATACTTGGAGATGCGTTATACTAAATCCTAAACATGTTTGACCTAGTTTCTTTCAGACAGCATCTACACCAAAACCCAGAATTATCTGGGAAGGAATACGAAACGCAAAAATTTTTAATTAAGCACTTAGAAAAGCTTTCTCTTAGCTACAGCAAGGTGGCGGAAACAGGTTTACTTATCCATTTTAAGGGGCAAGAAAAAGGACCTTCTCTCTTACTAAGAGGCGATATAGATGCATTACCCATTCAGGAAGATACCGACTTAGCCTATGCTTCAAAAATATCAGGGGTATCGCATAAATGTGGGCACGATGGACATACTACGGTAATAATGGCTCTGGCCTATCATTTTGCAGAAGAACCGCCCAAAAGAGGAGATTTATATCTTCTGTTTCAACCTTCTGAAGAGAATGGTAAAGGAGCGGCAGCGGTTTTAAATGATCCTAAATTTAAAGCCATTCATTACGATCGTGCCTATGCCTTTCATAACATTCCCGGTTTTAAGCGAGGGGAATTATTTTGGCGCGACCAAAATTTTACGGCAGGCGTGCGTAGTTTAATTTTTCGTTTTAAAGGTTTTTCTGCCCATGCCGCGGAACCCGAAAAAGCACGCAGTCCGCAAGCCCTTCTAGCGAAAGCGATGCAAGAAATAGAAAGTTTGGCAAAGCCCAATTGGGAAAGTGATAACTTTAGCCAGATTAGTTTGGTGCATGCCAAATTAGGTGAGGCAGCTTATGGCATTAGTCCTGGAGAAGGAGAATTACATTATACCATTCGCGCTTGGCAAGGCGAGATTTTAGATGAGCTAGAAAACAAGATCCATAAGCAATTAAAATCTTGGGCCGAAGCCGATAATTTGCAAATGGAGAAAGAAAGCTTGGAAGAATTTTGGCCTAATTACAATCAGCCAGAGGCCAATGAACTTTTGCTTGCTTGCGCAGATGCGCAGGATTTAGCTCATCATCAATTAAAAGAAGCTTTTAGGTGGGGAGAGGATTTCGGATTATTTTTAAAAGATAAAGAAGGTGCCTTATTTGGCATTGGTGCAGGGGAAGAACACGAAGTTTTGCATCATCCAGATTACGACTTTCCCGATGCTATTCTGAAAGCCACTATTGAACTATTTAAAAGCCTAACTCTTAATTATTTAAATGGATAATACCAGTTTTATAGAAATAAGCGAATCGGCTTATCGCAATAATATAGATTATATCAAGCGCCGTTTAAATCCGGGTACTACTTTATCGCATGTGGTAAAAGGTAACGCTTATGGGCATGGAATAGAAGAGTATGTTCCTATGGCGCATCGCAATGGTGCTCAGCATTTTTCAGTTTTTGATGCGCACGAAGCCTTTCGAATAAAAGCGATAGTACCTGAGGTTGATATTATGATTATGGGCATGATTAGCGATGCTCAATTGGAGTGGGCTATCGAAAACGATGTTAGCTTCTATATTTTTGATGAAGTTCGCTTAAAGAATAGCATCGCTGCTGCAAAAAAAATAGGGAAGAAGGCACTTATTCATCTAGAGGTAGAAACAGGCATGAACCGCTCTGGTTTAGAAGAGTTATCTTGGACCTCGGTTTACCAAACCTTAGAGCAAAACAGGAAGTATTTAGAAATTTTAGGTTTTTGCACTCATTATGCTGGCGCAGAAAATATTAGCAATCACCCCCGAGTTTTAGAACAAATGGACCGCTTCACGAAAGCAAAAAAAGACTTTCAAGCGGCTGGAGTGGTAGCTAAAAATTACCACAGTGCATGCAGTGCCGCTTTTTTACGTTTTCCTCAATCGCAACAAGATTTAGTGCGAATAGGAATTTTACAATATGGCTTTTGGCCTTCTGCCGAAACCTTTTTAGCGGTGGAGCATAGTCTCAGTCAAAAACCCGATCCGCTGCAAAGACTCTTAACTTGGAAGAGTACAGTAATGAACGTAAAGAGCGTTAAGAAAGGAGAATATATTGGTTATGGAAGCAGTTATCTAGCTGCTCATGATATGACCACTGCTGCGGTACCAGTAGGATATTCACACGGCTTTAGCCGCAGTTTAAGTAATGCTGGTCGTGCTCTTATACACGGCGAAAGAGTGCCAGTAATTGGTGTAGTGAATATGAATGTGATGATGCTAGACATCACCTTTATTGAATCGGTACAAGCCGGAGATGAGGTGGTGCTGATTGGAGAACAAGGAGATTTATCCATTTCAGTCAGTTCTTTTAGTGAATATAGCGATCAAATGAATTATGAATTATTAACGCGACTACCTTTGGATATTCCGCGAATTATTAGCACTTAAAATGGCATATTTAACTTTTAATAGAACGATGCTTAGGCATAACTTTCAATATTTAAAAAAACTATTTGAAAGTGAGAAGATAGAATGGGCAATTGTTACTAAACTATTATGCGGTGAAGAAAAGCTGCTTAAGGAGGTTATTGATTTAGGAATTAAGGAAGTTTGCGATGCACGCATCATAAATTTGAAAAGAATAAAGTCTTTAGCACCAGACGATGTACAAACGGTTTACATTAAACCTCCTGCGAAAAAGGCTATTCCCGATTTAGTGCGCTATGCTGACACTAGTTTCAACTCTGAGTTTGATACCATAAAAGCGATTAGTGAAGAAGCGGTAAAACAGAATAAAACCCATAAAATCATTATTATGATTGAGCTGGGAGATTTACGTGAAGGGGTAATGGGGGAGGATTTAATGGATTTTTACTCTTCCGTTTTTCGTCTACCCAATATTAAAGTAACAGGGATTGGCTCCAATTTAAACTGCTTACATGGCGTAATGCCAAGTCAGGATAAGTTTATTCAACTTTCCCTTTATAAGCAATTAATTGAGGCCAAGTTTCAGGTAGAAATACCGTGGATCACTGGTGGAACTTCGGTAGTAATTCCCTTGGTGGAGATGCGTCAATTACCCAAAGGAATAAATCATTTTAGAGTAGGAGAGACCCTTTATTTTGGTACCGATCTTATTCATAATAATGGCTTTAAAGAGATGGAGCAAGATGTAATTACGCTTTATACTCAGATTATTGAAATTACCGAAAAACCGATGTTACCGATTGGTGAACTAGAAGCCAATCCGCAGGGAGAAACCTTTGAAATAGACGAAAGCCTTTATGGTAAAACCTCTCATCGGGCTATTTTAGACGTGGGTAGTTTGGATATTTCATCAGACTATTTAATTCCTTTTCCTGAGTATCAGATAGACTTTGTTGGTGCGAGTAGTGATATGTTGGTTATAGATATAAAGGATAATAAAAAGGGCTATAAGGTGGGAGACTTTATCCCTTTTCATTTAAAATATATGGGTGCTCTCACGCTTTTTAATTCCGACTATATAGAGAAGAGGGTGATAGATTAGTGGGCTCGCTGCGCTCGCAGTATTAAGAAGGTATTATAAGTATTAAGACCGCTTCGCTAATAGTATTAAGTACTTAGATTGCTGTCTGCAATTAATATGGGCTTTTGCTTTTTAATTGCAGCTTTAGGTATGGTGGATTCTCAAAAGCCTCAGTGGGGCGGCATCTCGATATGAAGATATTAGGCCGCTTTGCTCGTAGTATTAAGAACGTATTATAAGTATTAAGACCGCTACGCTATTAGTATTAAGTACTGAGATTGATGTCTGCAATTAATTTGGGCTTTTGCTTTTTGATTGCAGCTTTAGGTATGGTGGATTCTCAAAGCCCTTCGGGGCGGCATCTCGATAAGGAGATATTAGACCGCTTTGCTCGCAGTATTAAGACCGCTACGCTAATAGTAGTGAGTACTGAGATTGATGTCTGCAATTAATATGGGCTTTTGCTTTTTAATTGCAGCTTTAGGTATGGTGGATTCTCAAAAGCCCTTCGGGGCGGCATTTCGATAAGGAGATATTAGACCGCTTTGCTCGTAGTATTAAGACCGCTACGCTATTAGTAGTGAGTACTGAGATTGCTGTCTGCAATTAATTTAGGTTTGAGCATTTGATTAAAGCCCGGTAATGCCCAAATAATCATTGGGGTCTGGGCAATTGCTGAGGTAAAATTCTTTTTCTGATTCTTTTACCACGCCAGGATAATCGCCTTTAAAATCGCTTATATCTTTGATCAATTGAAAATGTAAATGAGGAGGCCAACCGCCATTTTCAGCTTCAGCGCCCAGCTCGGCAAAGGCTTCACCGGCTTTAATATTTTGCCCGATTTGAGTATTTAGCAGAGAGTTTTTACTAAGGTGTCCGTGCAGGCTGTAGTATACTTGCTGAGCTGCGGCATGCTCTAAAATTATGGTGCCACCGTAATCACCAGGCTTATCATTGTAGGCAAAACTATGCACCTTAGCATCGGCGGGAGCATAAATAGTGCTTAAAGCGGGTGCCCACACATCGAGGCCTAAATGAATATTTCTTTCGCTTGCGGCAGATGCGTTAAAGTGCGTGAATCGTTGGTAAATAACTCTTTTTTCGGCATAACCCCCGATGGCGTATTTCTTGCCATTTTCACGCAATACCCTTTCAATATAGCAAGCTAAGGTAGCGCTAGAATCAATGTAATGTAAGGCATCATTTTTAGCGCTTAAATCGAGGACTAAGCAATTGGCAGCGCTTAGATTAAAATTGAAAAGAGGAGCTGTAGCTTGCGGTATGGCCATAAATATTGCTTTAGAGCGAAGGTAAAATTTGTGGGCAGAATCACTTTAGTGAAAAGGTAAAATTTAAGTAGAGGCCTTCATTAAAAACCTTCGGCTGCCAGCTAGCTAAAAACCCGCCTGAGGGATAGAAGCGGAAAGCCCACAGCGATGCAGGAGCGAGGACTTGCAGCGAATAGCCCGACCCGCAGGGGCAGGCCCAAAAACCTTAACCCTTTATGCTTAAGAAACAGGCTTATTGCGCTTTCTTATTTACCTTCGCTTTACCTAAAAGAACGCTATGCTCTGTATACTTAATAAAAGCCTTGACCCTTATTTTAACCAAGCTACGGAAGAGTATTTTCTGAAGAATTTTGAGGAGAATATTTTTATGCTGTGGCAAAACGATTTTACCATTGTGGTGGGTAAGCATCAGAATACTTTGGCGGAGATAAACGCCGATTATGTGAAGGAAAAAGGGATACGGGTGGTGCGTCGCTTAACGGGCGGTGGTGCGGTATATCACGATTTGGGAAACCTGAATTATACCTTTATTATGGGTTATGGTGAAGAAGGGGCCAAGGTGGATTTTAAGAAATATAACCAGCCTATTATTGACGTTTTGGCGCAATTAGGGGTGGAAGCGGCCTTTTCGGGGCGGAATGATATTTTAATAAAAGACCAAAAATTTTCGGGTAATGCCGAGCATATTTATCATCAAAAGCAAAGGGTTTTGCATCACGGAACTTTATTGTATGCTTCTGAAATACAGGACATTTCCGACGCTCTAAACGTAAATCCCTTAAAGTTTGAAGGGAAGGCGCGTAAGTCGGTACGCAGCCGCGTAACCAATATTTCTAGTCATTTAAAGGATGACATTGGCGTGGCTAAGTTTGGAGAGAAAGTAATGCAGCATATCACCAGCTTATATCCCGATGCGGTACCGTATGAAATTACAGAAGAAGATCGTGTGGCTATTCAGAAACTGGCGGATGAAAAGTATAGCCAGTGGCATTGGAATTATGGCTACTCGCCCAAATACGGCTTAAAGAACGGGGTAAAGACCGAGGGCGGATTTGTGGAAGCGCACCTTAATGTGGAGAAAGGTTTAATTGCGGATTTAAAAATATTCGGCGATTTTTTTGTGAATAAAGACTTAGAACCTCTAACTGCAGCATTGATTGGGAAAGAGCATGAGGAAGCTAAACTATTAGCAGCTTTGAAAGAATTAAACAGCGCGGAGTACTTCAATAATATTTCGGAGGAAGAACTGGTGAAGGTGTTTTTTTAAGTAGGTCTACACTCTCTTTTTTGGATGCTGTAGCTTTGGTAGGCGAAGCGAGAAATGTACTTTGAGTACCTTCTGCGCAAAGCTTAAAAAGCTATAATGCTAAAGGTATAAGTAAATATTTAGGACTTAGTTTAGAGATAATTCTATCGGGGTAGAAAGAGATTTAGTTACGGTATATTTTAGGAATACTATTTTGTCTAATTAAGGATTGTTAAAGATTAATAGGCAACCTTTTTCAAATAGTTAATCTAAAAGAAAATAAACCTTAACTATTATGAAAACAACATTACTCCTTTTTTTGATAGCCACACTTTCTTTAAGTATTCAAGCTCAGAGGGCCAATCAGATCAGCATTAATAATATTGAAGCCAGCATTACTTCCAATGGTAGTTTATTTCAAGACAGTGCATCCTATGGCTTATTTACAATAAATGATGCTAATAATACCATAGCTATTCATAATGCTAGTTTATGGGTTGCTGCTTATTCTGGAGAAACTTCTTACACTGCGGCGCAGCAGTTTTATATGGCGGGAAACAGTTTTAATAACTCTACCGATTATAGGTTTGGCCCAATGGCAGACGATTATTCTCAAGCAGGTTTCCAACAAAAATACAATCGTGTTTGGAAGCTTAGTAAACAAGAAATAGATCTACATAAAAGTAATTTTAATAGTAGCAGTTATACCATGCCAGCAGATCTTGCTGAATGGCCGGCTCATGGGGATAGCACTAATGGCGAGGCAGCACAACTAGCTCCTTTCGAAGACCTTAATGGCAATAGCATCTACGAGCCGACTTTAGGGGAGTATCCCTTGATAAAAGGAGATCAATGCCTTTTTGTGATGTTTAACGAAAGTGACCGAAATAAACCTCTAAGCGACCAGAGTGAAATTGGTCTTGAGTTTCATCTTATGGCTTACGCTTTTGATGCTACCACCCAGCCAACATTACGTAATGGCTTATTTTTCCATTACCAAATTTTTAACCGAAGTATGCGCAATTACGATTCGCTCCAACTGGCCTATTGGAATGATGCAGATTTAGGCGCTCCTTTCGACGATGTATTAGGTAGTGATTCAGTTTTGGGAATGGCCTATGTTTATAATGGTTCACCAGTAGACGGGATTAGTTATGGCTTTGGTGATTTCCCCCCGGCAATAGGCGCACGCTTTTTAAATAAACATGCTAGTGGCAGTCAGTATATTATTAACCCAGGTGGGCTTTCCAACTTTGACCCAGCCGCACTAACTGCCCCAAATTCTAAGCCTCAGTTCGAACATATTCTTAATAACCGGTGGCTTGATGGTAGTAAAATTCGTGTAGAAAACCCCAGTGGGATTGGTAGCCAACAAAATGGTGATGGTTGGGATACTGCACAAAGCAGCATGAATCCAGCTACTAAATGGGCTTATAATGACCAAGTAAACTGGTATTATCCAAGTCTTAAATCTGCCGACATTCGACAACTGTTACATCATCCTAGCTTTGCGCTAAATGCTGGAGATTCCTACTGTATCGATCTCTTAGTTTCTTATGCACGTGATAGTGTTTTGACAGATCCCTATAGTTCGGTCACAAAACTTAAGGCTGAGCAAAACGTGATGGACCAGTATTTTCAAACTTTGAACTTTAATTGTGGAGGTAGCCTTGTTGGCATAGACGCATTTTCCACCCAAAGCTCTAAACTAGATTTTTACCCTAACCCGGTAAGAGATGTTTTAAATATCGATGGATTAGATTCTGAAAATGTCAGTACTATGGAAGTAGCAGATTACAGCGGACGGGTTATTTTTAAAAGAGAGCTAGTGAATAGTAGCAATAAAGTTGACTTACGGCATCTTAAGCCAGGTATATATATCTTAAGTTTAAAGAGGGATAACAAGGCCTTACTAGCGTATAAATTTTATAAGCTTTAAGTTTAGCTTCTATCGAGTCTTATTGAAGCACTCTTATTTGAGAGTCTCTTTCAAGTTATTTACTGTTTGAAAGAGACTTTTCTTTTTTTTAAATTAATGACTAAATTCAGGAAAATGGGAGAGCCTTGGTAGATAATTATAAAAGGGATCGGATTAAACTTAACTTAAGTAAGGTCTGCGCTTGCTTCGATAGAAGAGATTGATTGCAAAACCTGTTAATAGCTATATTAATCTTTCTCTTAACCAAGCAAGGCCTTTTTCTTTTCTCTCAAAAATACGGTAAGGCACAGGTTGTTTTTGAAGGGAAAAGATCATTTTTAGTATGCCTCGAATAACTGGATTGGGAATAATGTAGGCCGTACCGACACAATAAGTTTTCATTAACTCTTCATTTTCTTTCAGCCAATTGGCTTGCATTTTTTGATGGGAAAAACTAGGTATGCTAGCATGGCTTGCGTCAAAAATAAGAGCTATTTTTTCTTTTTTCTGATAGCAAGCTTTCACTTGGTCTAGATAGACTTGAAAGTTTTCATCGGTACTTTTAGTACCCGTAAATTTAATGTTTATAAGGGGGAAGGTCGAATCCTTGACTATTGCATAATTTTCCATGTTTAAGAAACAATAATTAAGAAGAAAGAGTTCTGCGCCTTTTTTCCTGTTCCAAACCCCGCCTCTTTTTAGCTAGCCTTTATAGCTAATTACTTTAGCTAAAAGCAATCATTTTTTACACTAGCATGCGCATGTTTAGGTTTGCTTTACGGAAGCGCCTTTCTTCGCAATTTTCACAATCCGATTATAGTTGATTTCCGAGAGGTTCCAATGATAGCCTTCAAAATCGGTGGTATTGGTAAACTGAATAATTACCGCATCAATTTCAGGATGATATTTAGCAATACTTTGATAGCCAGGAATTAAACCGGTGTGATTGTACACATAAATAGAAGAGTATATTTCTTGCTCACCTTCTTTAAATAAAGAACCATCGTTTAGGGCGCGTATAAAAACTCCCACATCTTCCGCAGAAGCAATCATAGAGCCATAATTAGTGCTTTTAATATCGTTTTCTACTCCTACATAATAACCACTCATAAGACGGTTTAAATCCACATTTTCAAGACTGGCGAAGGTGTTATGCAGATTTAAAGGTTCTAAAATTTCCTCACTTATATATCGAAAGCTTGGATAGCCTAAAACTCGCTCGATGATCAATTCTAAGAGGAGAAAATTAGTATTAGAATACTCATAATCTTGATCGGGCTTAAAGTTAGCAGCTAAGTCAAGTACGAGGTCGAGTGCGCCCTGTCTACTGCTAGGCGGTTTGGACCAGAAATCTGGACTATCAGTGAAGTTTGGAATACCACTGCGATGCTGCACCAGCATCCTTAAGCTGATGTTCTCTGCATTATCAATTCTTCCTTTCAATTCTGGGAGATAATGGGCGAGACTTTTGTTTAAAGACAAGTGCTGGGAGTGTAGCAATTTAGTGATAGCCGCGGCATGGTAGAGTTTGCCAATACTCGCAATTTTAAAGAGTGCTCGCGGGTCGGCGGGTATTTTTTCATCGCGATTATGCCAGCCAGCCGCGTAAAATTGGGGTGCTTGCGCAGATTGGTCAATGTAAACAATTACACCTTCAAAATGATAATTGAGGGCTTGATTTACCTGTTCTTGCACCGTATCGGGCAAGGGCATAAACCAGGCCTTTACTAGTATCCAAGGGACAAAAAATAAAGATATTATTCCCCCAAGGGGAAAGAGAATTTGTAGCATTTTTTTAGTCTTCATAAATGGTGCTATTTTACAATCTTCCGCTCTTTTAGCAGCTTAAGATACGCTTAGTTCCTAGTAAAAGCCCCGCCTGAGGGATAGCAGCGGAAAGCCCACAGCGAGGCACGAGCGAGAACTTGCAGCGGAAAGCCCGACCCCTTGGGGGCAGGCCCAAAAAATTAAATGTCACTTTTTCTGGCGAGAGTTTTTTCTTGCTTATAAGGGCTTGCTTTATGGTTCCAGCTTATACCAAATGGGATGCTGAGAAAACGAATTCGTTTAAGAATAAACTCATAAATAAAAAGGCAAGTGGCAAGGGTGAAAGCAACTATCAGCACGAATTTTAAAAAGATGGGTAGCGTGAGTGGTAAAATAAATTTCGCACCCAAATACAAGATAAACATGTGAATGATGTACACCGGATATACCGCTTTGCTGAGGTAACTTAGAATAGCACTGGGCTTATTCAAATAACGATAGGCTAGACCAAAAATGCCGAATATCCAGAAATTTGACTCAACCGCCACAAGGGATAGCGGTGCAGAATCTTGAAAAGCAATTATCCTTAGGAGGTACATAGCGAGGGCCAAGCCAAGGTATAAGTACTTCCACTTTAGCATAGTAGACCAAAAAGTTTGACCGATATACACCATGAGAAAGCCGAAAAAGAAAGCGAGAAACCCATTAGCATAGCCATGCAGTGTTTGAGAGTACAGGGCAAATATTTGTGGTTTTACTATTAGAACTTCTAAGATAAAAAATACAGATATTAACATAGGCCCGAAGGGCGATTTCATCAGGCGCTTAAGTACCATGTTAAATTTACCCTCTTCCCTTTTTAAGAGGTAAAAGAATAAGGGAAAAAGGATAGAAATGTAGATTAGCAGGTTTCCTAAAAACCATAGGTGAGCGGGATGAGCTAGGTAGGATAATTGCTGCCCATAATAAGATTGGAAAACCAAAAAGTGCAGCGGAGCAATTGCTAAAATACCAAAGATATAAGGTAGGCCAATTCTACGTGCGCGGTCTAAAAGCAAAGCTTTTACATTTCGACTGCGCATGGCAAAGTAAACACCCATTCCTGATACATAAAAAAGCAATGGAATACGCCAAACATTTAACATCGTCATGGGCAGCCACAGGTCTTCTAATAATTCTTCACTTCTAATAAAGCCGATAAACATAGCCCATGGCTGAAAAATAATTGCAATGTGATAAACCAGTAGTAGTGCAATAGCAATTACCCTTAACCAGTCAATATCGTAACGTCTTTCGTTAGTGGCACTTTTCATAATTATTGAAGCATTATGGCAATTACTGGTCGGCTTGCTTGGAGTTCAGTAAAATCTAGCTCTAAACCCAAAGGGCCTAATTGCTGCTGCAGCATTTCGTAAATAGGTTTTACCTCGGTAAAGGGTCCGCTAATAGATTCTTGAGCGGTGGCTCCATAATTATTTTTCACCGATTTATCTGCCTTAGCGTCTATTAGCATTTGCACAATTTCCACCCGTCCAAAAAATGCGGCGGCATGTAGTGCTGTGGTGCCATCATTGTTTTGAATACTGAGGTCGGCACCGGCATCAATTAATGCTTGGGCAATTGCCATTTTATTAAAAGTGGCGGCGCTAATTAAGGGGCTAGAGCCACCCATGGGTTCTTTTTGGTTAAGATCGGTACCAAAAGCAATGTGTTCCTTTACGGCAATAAGGTTGTTGTATAATACTGCCGTATGCAAATCTACAGAAGGCTTGGTAAGACTAGAATCCGATTGACTATTTGCATTTTGCGAGCAGGCAGGAAGTACCCAGGCGAGAAATACTAGGCTAAAGATTGTTTGTACTTTGTTCGTGACGAAGGTTTTCATAATTCTAATTTTTAGTGTTTCAGCAAAAGTCGTTTAGCCCAGCCAGTAAAGCCTGTAAGGCATGAAGCAGTATTTATAAACTTTGTAAAGTGGATGAAAATTATGGCGCAGAAGTGTAAATTATGCGGCATTCATCCTTGCCAAATATTTTTTATACCAATGATTTGACTCCTGCTAGAGCGAATAATTCTAATTTTGAAATTAGAAGATCACCATGGCAGAAGCTCCAAATAGTACTAAGAAATTTATTGAGCAAGCGGAAAGCTTGGTACTCGAAAATGCCTCGGATGAAAACTTTGGTGTTTCTGAACTAGCAGCGCGCATGAATATGAGTCGTTCTAGTCTGCTACGCAAAATTAAAAATGAAACAGAGCTATCGGCCAGTCAGTTTATCCGCAAACTGCGCCTTAAAAAAGCTATGGCGCTTTTGCAAGAGTCTTCTTTAACGGTATCAGAGGTTTCCTATCAAGTAGGTTTTGGCAGTGTTTCGTACTTTATTAAATGCTTTCGCGAAGAGTATGGTTTTCCTCCCGGGGAACTAGGAAAAACAGCTAGCCAGGTAGAGGAGGAGCCATTGCAAGAAGCGCCTAAAAAATCGCGGAAGTGGCTCTTAGTCGCTTCAGTAATAATTTTAGGAGTAATGGCTAGCCTGATTTTTTATCCCCGCTCATCTAGCACAGAAAAGGTATTGGAAAAGTCCATAGCCGTATTGCCCTTTAAAAATGAAAGTAGCGATTCCAGCAATCTTTACTTTGTAAATGGTTTGATGGAATCTACCTTGAGTAATTTGCAAAAGATTAAAGACCTGCGCGTTATTAGTCGAACCTCGGCCGAGAAATATCGCAATTCGGGCAAGTCCATTCTTGAAATAGCCAAGGAGTTAAATGTAAATTACTTGGTGGAAGGTAGTGGCCAAAAGGTGGGCGACAAGGTGATGTTGAATATTCAGTTAATCGACGCTTCCGCAGATCGGCAGGTATGGACGCAACAGTATAAACGCGAGGTAAACGATATTTTTGAGATTCAGAACGATGTAGCGCGTGAAATATCTAAGGCCATAAGCGCTTTTGTGACTCCAATAGAACGTAAGTTAATTGAAAAGAGACCCACGCAAAGTTTGGAGGCCTACGATTTTTATCTTCAAGCCTTAGAGCCTTATTACACGCGCTCTAAAGAAGGCCTAGAGAAGGCGATTGCTCTTTTTGACCAGGCCCTTGTTTACGATGATCAATTTGCCTTGGCCTATGCGCATACCGCCATTGCTTATTATTTTTTAGACCTTTTTCAGCAGGATAAGCAGTATTTAAAGGAGCTAAACCGCTATGCGGATAAGGCGCTTCTTTACGATTCAAAATCGGACATTAGTTTAATTGCGAAAGGATTGTATTATCTCCAAAATAAGGAGTATCGACTGGCACTGCCGCATTTAGAAAAGGCCCTCGAGTACAACCCGAACTCCGCCTCGGCCATACAAATGCTTTCTGACTTCCATGCTCATCGTGTGCCCAATACTGCTAAGTATTTGCAATATGCTTTAAAGGGAACCCAGCTAGAGGTGATGGCCAAAGACTCCATTACGAATAGTTACAGTTTTTTACAGCTTAGTAATGCCTTGGTGCAGGCGGGCTTTTTTAAAGAAGCTTATGATTTTGTAAATCGTTCTTTAGCTTATGACCCAGGAAATTACTACGCACCACATTTAAAAATCTTTATTCGCTTGGCGCAAGATGGCAATTGGTTACGTACTCAAAACTTATTAAAAAAGGAGTGGCAAAAGGATACCAGCCGAATAGATATATTGCAAGATTTAGCCAAGGTCTTTTACGCCCAAAGAAAGTTCGATAGTGCTTATTTCTATTTTGAAAAACTAGTCCAAAGACGAGAACAGCAAAATTTAAGCCTCTACCACCATGAGGATGTTAAAATAGCCTTTCTCTATCGCAGTATGGGTAAACCAAAAGAGGCTCAGCGCTTGATGAAGTCCTACTCTGATTACTGTGCGCAAGATGAATCGATTTACAAAAGTGCGAACCTTGCGGTGAAGTATGCCTATGAGCAAAAAAACGACTTGGCTCTAAGGGAGTTAGAGGAATTCTCCACACAGCATAATTTTCAATATTGGTTTTTGCTTTTAGAGACAGACCCCCTTATGGACTCTTTGCAAAAGTTGCCAAAGTACCAAAAGCTTATCCAAGAAATTAAAAATCGTTTTTGGGAAGATCATCAAAAAACAAGAGAAAAACTGCAGGCGGAAGGCTTGATTTAAGCTTCTTAAGGTTTTATTTTTAGATTACTCAAAATCAGCATCGGGACTACCGGGGGCTTCTTCGTGCTGCCATACTTCTACGTCTTTTATGGGCATATAGTAGCGACGAATTTTAGCTTTGTAATCTTCACCCACGAGTTCGTTTTCTAAAATAAAGCGCTTGGTGGCAATTAGTTCTTTTCTAAAACCATGGGAAATGGCAATCTGATCGGCAGCGTGTTCCTTTTTGGTTTTAAAGCTGTCGGAAATTAGGTAGCGAAAACCGTACAATACCATTTGAAAATTATTGTTGGGACGATAATCAACTAGGTGACCCAGTTCGTGGGCAAACCAGCCCGTTAACACATCTGCTGGAACATCGGCTACTTTTATTTCTCTACTATCGCGTACCATTTTAGCAAGCTTTACACGGTACTTATTAGTTCTTCCAAAAATATTAGCCAGCCTAATTAAGGGCTGTGCCTGCATGGTAGAAGATTTTAAAGGGCCTTGTACTAAGGTGATTTCGCAATCGTGCAGTTCACGGTAGCGTAAGATTACTTTTTTAAAGCTGTTTTTTATTTTTTCACTTTCAACGTTTTCAAAGTGGAGGCTTAAACTGGTATCCCTAAGACTGACATTCGCAGATTGTTGCTTTTCAGTTGCAAGGCTTGTATCCTGTACTTGCACAGAAATAAGGCAAAACACGATCAAGTACAGATAATTAAACATTCCACATCTTTTTACAAGGGCTCATTATTACAAATTAACAAAAAGGGCCTAAGCTATACACGTGAAAAACAGTGGAATGTTTTTTTTAGGCCTACTAAATCTTTGTTTTCTAAGCGAGCAGATAAAAAGAATTATTGAGTTTTTATAAGAGTGAATAGCCTAAGCTTAGATTTAAATTAAAGCTAAAGTCTTTTAAAGAACCTTCCCCATAACCAAGCACCGCATTTTTTCTGCTAAAAGTATAATTTGCTATATCGCTAAAGTTCTGATAATAATCTAAGCGCAGTCCGAGCTGTAGTTTATTTAAATTATACCTATATCCTGCACCGAAAATTAGGCCATACATTAGGTTTTTTAGCTCCCCAGAGTAAGGGCCGCTAAGATTTGATATTATGTCTCCTTCAGTCGACCCTAAGTAGTCGATGCGGGGCCCAATTCGAATAAAAGCGGTAGCCGTTTTATTGAGAGGAAGTTTTAAGTCTATGCATTGATTAAAAGATAAGTAATGCAGCAGCGCTTTTTCTTCAGTGATTGAAAAAAAAATATCCTTGGTATATTTCCCGCCCTTTTGGAGATAGCCCAAATTGGTAGATAGCCCAAAGTATTTGTGTTCAAAATAATCTACGCCCAGAAAGAAAGAGGGTCCAATTAGGGGCTCCTCATACACTGTTTCGTCAACTCCAGTTATAGGAGCTTGATTAGGGATATCCATCACGGACCAACTTAGTCTAGAGTGAACACCACCTACTTGTAGGTTTAAAACCTGCCCATTTAGAGGGTCTAAAAAACCTAGGCCAAGGAAAAAGAATAGTACGATTTTTTTGAGTGCTTCGCTCATTTATATTCAGTTGCTAAAGGGTGATTAAGGCTTGGAAATAAGATGGTTTAAAATAAAGAGCCAAATCTTACGGGCTTTGCTTCTACAGGCTTTTAGCAGTTTAAGAGCTAAGAGCAGTGTATATATAACGAATGTAAAGAAAAGGGAGACCCTAAGCCTCCCCTTTCTAAACAAAACCCTAAAAAAGATTTATTTACGTTTTTTTATCTCCAACCTCCACCTAAAGCGCGGTAAATATTTACCATTGCACCAATCTGTTGTTTTTTAGTTTCAATTAATTCGAAACGTGTTTCTAAAGCTTCACCTTGCGTTAGTAAAACCTCCATATAATCGGCACGAGCTGATTGAAAAAGATTGTTGGATATTTTTACTGATGCCATAAGGGCTGAAACTTCTTCACTTTTAAGCTGATAGGTAGATTGTAAGTTTTGAATCCTGCTCAGCTCATTAACCACCTCAACATAGGCTTGCAATAAACAAGCTTCGTACTCGTAAAGTGCCTGAATTTGTTTAGCATTGGCATTGTAGTAGGCCGATTTTATAGCTCTCCGGTTAATGAGCGGAGCGCCTAAATCGCCCGCGAAATTATACAGTAATGACTGGGGGCTAGTGAGTAGAAAACTGGGTTTAAATGCCTGATAACCCAAGCCCGCACTAAGGTCTAGGCTAGGGTAGAAATTTGCTTTCGCTACCTTAAGGTCTAATTTAGCTGCGGCCACTTTATTTTCGGCGGCCCTAATGTCTGGACGATTAGCCAATAGTTGAGCGGGTAATCCAGCATAAATGGTATCGGGTAGGATGAGATCCAAAGAAGTAGCATTCCGCGGTATTTCCTGAGGGTAACGGCCTAATAAGAAATTAAGATGATTACTCGTTTCAGTAATACTCTGCTTGATGGAAAACTGTAAACTTTTAGTATTTAAAAGTTGAGCCTCAAAGCGCTTCACGGCAAGTTCAGTTACCTTAGATGAGGCTTTTTGCAGTTTTACGGTACGATAGGCAGCACTTTGTAAAGCAATATTTTGATCTACTATTTCTAACTGACGATCTAATACAATGAGCTCGTAATAATCTTTAGCAATTTCAGCCACCAAATTGGTAACTAGGTAGCGTTGAGCCTCAATACTAGCCAAATACCGCTTAGCGGCTGCATCTTTAGCATTATGTAATTTCGACCAAATATCTATTTCCCAGCTAGCAAAGGCCCCAAAGTAAAAATCACCTAAAGGGTCTGGAGTAGCTATTCCTGGAGCGATTTCGGTGTTAGCATCATTAGCTCCCTTGCTGGTGTAGCGGCCAGGCTTATCTAAACCTGCCCCAGCATTTAGACCTACAAAAGGCAGATACTCTCCTCTTCGGGCTAAGATTTCATTTTTCCCGATGGCAATCTCTTGCAAACTAATATTTAACTCTTGATTGTTCTTCAGAGCAGTATCTATCAGGGAGATTAGCACCGGGTCATTAAAATACTCTTGCCAATTTAGCTGAGCAGCATTAGTGCTATCAACCTTTTCTTGCTGTTTAGTAAAGCTATCGGGCATAAGGTCGCCTTTTGGCTTTTCTAATAAAGTTGGCCCTTTACAGTTATAAAGGCTCAGGGCAGATAAGCCCAATAGTAAAATCTTGATATATTTATTGGTAAACATTTTAGTATAATTATTCGGTTAAGGGGCTTTCGTCTTCTTCGTGAATAAGGGTTCGGCCTTTAGCCAGGCTAGCAAAGAAGTAGTAAAGCCCTGGAACTACGAGTACCCCGAATACAGTCCCAAACAGCATACCGCCCAAGGCAGATGCGCCAATGGTGCGGTTCCCGATGGCTCCGGCACCTGAGGCGAGAATTAAAGGGATTAAACCAGCAATAAAAGCAAAGGAGGTCATTAAAATAGGCCTAAACCTAACTTTAGCCCCTTCAATAGCCGCATTTAAAACGCTAGCTCCTTTTTGCCTTTCCATTTCGGCAAACTCTACAATAAGCACCGCGTTTTTACCAAGAAGGCCCACCAACATGATTAAACCGATTTGGGCATAGATATCATTATTGAGCCCCATTAATTTAAGCAGTAAAAAGGATCCAAAGACTCCAACTGGTAAAGAAAATATTACCGAAAGTGGAATAATGAAACTTTCATATTGGGCGGCTAAAACGAGGTACACAAAAATTAGCACGACCAAGAAAATATATATTGACTCATTGCCTCGGCTTGCCTCATCAAACGAAAGGCCTTCCCATGCAATATCGTAGCCTCTAGGCAAAGTAGAAGCGGCCACTTCGCGGATAGCATCAATGGCTTCTGCAGTAGTGTATCCTTTAGCGGGCAAGCCTCTAATAGCGGCTGAGTTGTACATATTGTAACGTGTAATTTCGTTGGGACCCTGTTTTTTCTTCATAGTCATGAAGGCAGAGTAAGGCACCATTTCACCTTCTTCATTGCGAACAAATAGGTTTAAAACATCCGATGGTAGGCGTCTAAATTTGGGGTCAGATTGCACATATACTTTAAAAAATCTACCGAAGCGAATAAAACCCTGCTCGTAGGTACTACCAATCAAGATGTCTAAGTTTTCCATGGCTTTGCCTATAGAGACACCTTTTTGCATGGCCAGTTGATTATCGAAAATCAACTCATACTGAGGATAATTGGCGGCAAAGAAGGTAAATAGGCCGGATAGCTCGGGCCTTTTACCCAAGTCTTCTAAAAACTGCTTATTAATTTTGTCGAACTCCTGATAGTCGGTAGTCGTCGTTTTATCTAACAACCTCATTGAAAAACCACCCGAAGAACCAAAACCAGGAATAGCTGGTGGCTCAAAAAACTCGATTACCGCCCCAAGACCTTTTGATTCTTCTTCCAGCTCTTCCATAATTTCCGTTACCGAATGCTCTCTCTCAGACCATGGCTTAAGGTTAATTAAACAAGTACCAGCATTGGAGCCACGACCTTCGGTCATAATTTCATAACCAGCTAAGGAAGAAACGGTTTCAACGCCTTCTATTTCCTCGCATATCTTTTGAAGTCTTTGGGCTACTTCATTAGTGCGCTCTAGCGTCGCTCCTGGTGGAGTTTGAATAATACCGTAGATAGTGCCTTGGTCTTCGGCTGGGATAAAGCCCGTTGGGAGAATCTGGTTTTCAAAGAGAATCCCTAAACCAAAGGCAATTAGAATGGCAAAAGTAACAAGTCGTCTGCTAACAATACGCTTCAGTAATCCGGTATAAGCCCCTGTTAGTTTATCGAAACTGCGGTTAAAGCGATCTAGGCCTCTGGTTAAAAGGTTGGTTTTTTGAGGCTTGCCATGCTTGTTTTTTAGGAGCATAGCGCACAAAACTGGGGTAAGGGTAAGCGCAATAATAGCGGAGATAACAATAGAGCTAGCCATGGTAATAGAAAACTGTCGGTAAAAAGTACCCACAGGGCCTGACATAAATGAGATGGGTAAAAATACCGAAACCATTACCGCTGTTATGGCTATAATTGCACCACTTATTTCCCCTAAAACTTCTTTTACGGCAAGAAAGGGAGAGAGGTTTTTTTCGGCCATTTTTGCATGAACCGCTTCCACTACTACAATGGCATCATCTACTACGATACCAATGGCTAATACTAGGGCAAAGAGGGTTACCAAGTTTATGGATAGACCAAAAAACTGGATTACAAAAAAGGCACCAATTAAGGAAACAGGCACAGCTAGAATTGGTATCAGAGTAGATCGCCAGTCTCCTAAAAAGATAAAAACTACCAAAGCCACTAAAATAAAAGCGTCTCTTAAGGTGTGGATTACCTGTTCTATAGAGGCCCCTAAAAACTTAGAAACGTCATAGCTAATTTTGTAATCCATGCCGGGAGGAAACTCTGCTTTCATTTCCTCTAGTTTGGACTTTACATCGTCAATAACCTCGCTGGCATTACTGCCGTAATTTTGCTTGAGCACGATTGCGGCCGACGGATGGCCATCGAGATTAGAGTAAATATCAAAAAATTCACTTCCAAGCTCTACTTTGGCAATATCGTGTAAGTGAACGTTTTCCCCATCTGCATTAGCGCGCACAATAATATTTTTATACTCCTCGGCCTTATTTAAACGACCTTTATAGGTAAGTACATACTCTAAAGACTGTGCTTGAATTCCAGAACTTCGCCCTAGCCTTCCTGGGCGGCCAACAATACTTTGTTCATCAAGGGCCTTCATAACCTCTTCGGTGGAGATGTTATAGGCTCGCATCCGATCGGGGTCTAACCAAACCCGCATAGCGTATTTACGGCTACCCAAAATTTGAGTGCGTGCTACCCCGTGAATACGGTTGATTTCTGGAATCATTTTTACATTGGCGTAGTTGTAAAGGAATTTTTCATCCATACTTTCATCCTTCGCGTATAGATTTACATACATCAACATACTGGGCTGGATGGGAGTAATAATAAGCCCTTCTCTTTGCACGAGCTCTGGTAGGAGCGGCATCACTTGATCTACCCGAGTTTTTACCCGAATTACCGCTTGGTTTGGGTCGGTACCAGGTTCAAAAATTAGGCTTAGGGTAGCCTCTCCAGCACTAGTGGCATCGGTTGCCATATAGCGTAAACCTTGTACTCCGTTAATGGAGTTTTCTAAAGTAATTAAGGTTGAATTAACGAGTACTTCGGCGCTAGCGCCAGGATAAGCAATGAAAATATTTACAGTGGTGGGGGCGATTTGTGGGAACTGTGAAATAGGCAGCTGCTTAATCGCTAATGAGCCCACAAAAACTATAATCACCGATATGACTATCGCCAATACCGGTCTATGAATAAACCGTTTAAACATGATTTAATTTTTTAGGAATTCAATTACTCTGCGTAAAGCTCTAATTTGGCGATACTCAGCTTTGGGTCTTGGAAGTTGATGGCTATTTCATCGTTCTCTTTAACCAATCGCAGTCCATCAAGAAGAATGGTTTCGTTTACGCTTAAGCCAGCACTTATCGCAAATAGGTGAGGAAGTTCTGCAGACACCTTAATTTCACGAGCGTGCACGGTATTATCTTTGTCCACCACAAAAACAAAGTGCTTATCTAAAACTTCAAAGGTGGCTTTTTGAGGGATAATTAAGGCATCCTTTAAGGGCACGGTCATTAAGATAGTACCCGTTTCCCCGTGTCTTAATAAACCTTGTGGATTATTAAATCCCGCTCGAAAGGAAATGTTACCGGTTTCATTATTAAAATCAGCTTCAATGGTTTCTATTTTACCCTCGGCAGGGAAAATGTTATTATTTGCCATTAGCAGTTTCACCGCTACATTACTATCTTTTTTCACGCTCATTTGATAGTCTAAGTATTTGGCCTCAGGTACATTGTAGTAAACCCACATACGACTATTATTGGAAAGTGTAGTTAAGAGGTCTCCTTCTTCAATTAGGCTACCTTCTCTTACGTGGAAACGATCTATAATACCATCAAAGGGTGCATAAATCTTGGTAAACCCTAGGTGAACATTAGCAAGCGAGAGCTCGGCTTTTGCTTTTTCAAGCTTCGCTTTAGCCATGGCCAACTCGTTGGGAGCTACGATATTACTATCGGCTAAGCTTTTAGTGTTAAGATACTCTATTTCGGCATATTGTACTTCGGCTTTTGCTTTCTGATATTCAGCTTGGTATAAGCCAGGCATAATGGTAAAAAGCAACTGACCTTTTTGTACAGCTTGGCCTTCATCTACATAAACCTCTTGTAAATAGCCCCTTTCTTGAGACTGTAATTCAATATGTTGAATGGAGTGTATTTGACAGACATATTCTTCTGTTAAGGCAGTGTCCATTAGGACGGGGCTGCTAACTGTAAGTCGAAGTTCTTCTTCTTTTTCTTCTTCGTGATGTGAGTTGCAGCTAAATAGGCTACTTAGGGCTAGAAGGCCCAGCAGCAGAAAATTCTTTTTCATGGGATGTTAATCAACTAAGTTTTGGATAAAGATTATTTAAAGACCAAAGAAAGGTCCTTGCAATAGCTAGCTTAGCTATTGTAATAAGAGAGAATACTCTGTTATCCTATAGTCGAAAAACTTGTTGAACTAGGTACTTAGCCCGGGAATAAAAGTTTAACTTGGCTTGAAAAGCTAGATGCTGGGAGAGGTAGCCGAAGTAAAAGGCAGCCGAAGATTTAAAACTTTGATGAGGTCTTAATTCTTTTTTAGCACTTGAATGTCCTTCAAAAAAATCCTCTTCCTCTTCTATGTCGATAAGCTCCGAAACTAAAGAAATTAGCCTCTTAGAAGGCTGGCTTTTGTTGAAAAAATGAGCACATTCAACAGTAAAAGACCTCGCAGAATCGGCCGATACCAGCCCTTCAGAATTCGATAAACCAATTCCACTACTGTAGCTGCTGCTCGAAAAGAGTAGGCCAGTTAATAGTAAAAATGGAATCAGAATTTTTTTCATTTCGAGGACAAAATTACTGCTTTTAAGCAAAGAGAAATTTAATGAAGCCGAAATTTATTATATCGTGGTTCTGATATATTAAAATCTAGTTGAACGGCTAAGTGATTTCTTTTGCAATTTTGCGGATCTTAAATAATTAATAAGAACTTTATGAAAACCAAAACAAGCCTATATTTTTTAGCTCTTGGCCTCAGCCTTTTTTCTTGCCAAAACTCGGTAGAAACCACAGAACCCGTGGTAGAAGAAGCAGAGCCTAAAGCTGCTGCACCAGCGGAACAAGATCTTACAGATATAGAAAAGCCAGCTGTTCTTCAAGAAATTAAAGACCTGCAGAAAGAAATTGAAGGCTGGTCTAAAAATACCGAGCCCCAAACTTTAAGCACAGATTCTTTAAGGTCAAAAATCAAACAGAAATGGTCTAAGATTCATTTTTACAGTAAAGATGGGCAAGTACAACGTATAAAAACATATCCCCATGCACAGGTTTCAGATCGAACCGAGGAGTTTTATTTCCGTGATGGTGAGTTAATTCTAGCTGTAATCGAAGATAATGGCAGTGCAAAAGAAGCTGAAATGGCTGATAAAATGTACTTTTTTCAAGGCGGTGAATTAATTGGAGAAGAGAATGGTGCCAAGGAAAAAGAGTATGCTATTAAATCCTCAGACGCGGAAGAGCTTTTACAAGAAGCCGCCGAATACTTAGATCTAGCCCGAAGTAATTAAGGTCTATAACCGCAAGTGTTAAGAGCCGTCGCTATTGTAGCAGACGGCTTTTTTTTGCCCAAGTTTAAGTTCCCTTTCCGCTCGCCTTCTTAGTGCTTTATTCATCGCATTAAAGCCAAGCTTTGTTTCGGCCCAGCAGTAAACCGCTAAACATTTTACGCTGATAAGGCTTAAGCCTGCCTTCATCTAATACTTCTTGTTTAAAAAAAGACCCTGCACCTAGCCTAATTCTTCGGTTGGTACTCTTAAATAGAACCGGATATAGTTCTGTAAATCCTTCATTTATAATTTTTGAAAGCTAAGCCTTTGGTACATTTCAGGGCCTTTAAAAACCAAAAAGTAAAAACCCGCGTTAAGCGATTCTACTTTTACCTCTTGATCTGCATTTAGGCTAGCTTTCATGAACAATTGACCTTCCGTGCTAAGGATTTCGTATTGGGAGTGATGGCTTAAACTTAAAGACTTTACTGTGAAATATTTAGTGCATGGGTTTGGATAGAGCTCTATTTGAGGTGCATCAAGCTTTGGCTGCGAAATACCAAGATCCGCATCAATATCACTTACAATACGGATATGCCCTGTTGAATATTCAGAAATATACAGACTATCGTTTTTCGCAACAATACCATTTGGCTGACGAAACCTCGCTGAGTCGATACTACCATTGGTAAAGCCTGCGTTTGAGCCAGCATAAAGAGCCACACTGTCGGTGAAGCCTGTAAAGACACGGTAAATTTTGTGGTTTTGAAAGTTGGTTGCCCACAGGCTACCAAAAGCGGCACTAATAAAACCCATGTAACTATTATTTGTACCCGGAATGCTGGCTAAAAAGCTCAAGCTATCTGGGAATACTTTAAAAATTTTACGGTCATTAGAATTACCCAAGTAGAGTTGTCCCGACGCATCGTAGCAAAGTCCAACGGGCCCGTTCATTGGGTTACCAGCCAACCAGGGAAGGATTACGCCATCTGGCGAAAGCTTCTTCAACTCATTATCTAGGTAACTAGCAAAATAAAGTGTGTCGCTGTTGCGGTCCTTAATTATTCCAGAAGGGCTATTAGTTGCAATGCTGTCTAAAAGCACCCCACTGGAACTTACCTTGTAAATTTTGTTACCCGTATTATCACAAACAAAAAGGTTTCCTTGCGAGTCAAAAGCTAAGCCGTTTGGCGCTTTCAGCCCAGAAATAATGGGGCTAACAATACCACGCGGACTTAATTTATAAACTGAATTTCCTGCATAATCCGAACCGTATAGATTCCCTTGCGAATCAAATATTAGGTCATCAGTAAAGCGTGCTCCACTAGAAACTACACTTTCGGGGGTGCTTACAGTTTGGCCATGAGCAATTTGGCAAAATATAAAGGTGAAGAATAGTTGAAGCAGTTTCTGCATAATTCAGGGCATATTGAGCCAAATATAAGGCCTAGCTATGGTTTATTTCGAAGCATATAGAAGAAGGGGCTTATTTATATTTAACGTTACCTTAGGATGAGTCTAGGTACTTTAAAGCTTTAGTGCTTGATTTAATGGTATCAAGATTATCTATCTTTGGTGACTAGGAACTTTGGTTAGAGAGGAAGACAGATGAGCAAGTTTTTTTTTGGTGTTATTTTAAGTCTTTTCATGACTTCAGGTCTCCAGTCTCAGTCAGCGGCAATTGCGGGGAGAAAGAATCAACAATTAAAAGGACAATTTTGGGGAATTGAGGAAGGGCTGTCGCACCGACAAGTTAATTCCATAATTCAAGACAACCGCGATATGATGTGGTTGGCAACCGACTACGGTTTAAACCGATTTGACGGAATTAGTTTCAAGTGGTTTACTACCGAGAACTCTGGCTTACAGCATAATTTAGTTACTTTATTAAAGAAAGATCAAAGAGGTTTCATCTGGATATTTTATTCAGACCTTAATAAAACAACCTTAAAACATATTGACATTCTCGACCCTAAAGCCGAGAAGATTGTGCCCTTAAAGGAGTTTTTAGCTGAAGCAGTTCCCTTTAAGTTTTCGGAGGTGATGACGATGAGTTTGTCAGAGTCCGAAGAAATAATTTTCATCACCACAGACGCAATTTACCATTACGATGACCAGTTTCACAAAACACCTTTAAACGGCCTAGACGTTTACGATTTAAGAGGGGTGGAGCGCTCTCCACAAGGCGATTTTTGGTTGAGCTTTTATATGCTTTATGCAGAAACCTCTTACTTTCATGTCCTTAACTCCAAAGGAAAAACCTTAGACACCTTTAGCTTTCCGAAAAGTAATTATATCGACATTTATGAGTGGGATTCACTGGGTCAAGCTCACTTTTATGTTTTCTCCCAGTATCCAAAAGATGCTGCGCCAGAGCAAAATTACTTCCTCATAACTAAAGAAGGGAACTTAAAGGTCGACTCCATAGCAGCATCACGCTTTGGCCCCTTGCAGCTTCGTAACAATTTCTTAAGAAGGTTTTTTACCGAAATTGGCGGCTTCTATTGGGTCTATGCAAAGAGTGAGGAAATGCTGGCAATACCCAAAAGTGAAGCACCGAATTATATCAATCTTCAAAATGTATCGAAAGAGCTAAGGAGCGGAAGTGGTATTTACGCTGATAGGCAAGGTGCGGTTTGGATTAGCACCGCCTATGGTATTCACCGTTTTACGATAGATGATCGGCGTTTCGAAAGACATTTATACAAAGAAAATCCTCGGGACACCCGTTCCATAAGAGGGATTAAAATTACCGGAAAAGGGAAGGATAAAAAGATTTGGGCGATGTCGGAAATGCCAAGGAATTTATTTTCTGAAGAGCTTTCTACAAAACGTGAAAGAGTAGAAGAAACATTTTCTGGAGGTAAGTTGGCCTTAAGCTACAGTAATGATTCAGCTTTAATGTTTATGACGGACATCGGCCTGAAAATTCAAAGTACGAATCAATCTCAAGCAGATAGCTTAATTAGCCTTCCGGCTCATGTTTCAGGCGGCGCCTGGGTTTTACATCAAGATAAATACGACCAATTCTGGTTCAACAATCATTTTCGTGCGTCACTTTTCCGCTTAAATAATACAGGGTTGATGGAGCTTCCACGCTGGCATAGCGCAGAAGCAAACCCTTACGTGTATCAATTCTATGAAAATGAGAGCGACACCGCTTGGATTATTACGGGTACTGGAATATTTAGCATAGACCTTAAGAGTACAGAAATTCTCGAGCGCTATTGGTCTGGTGGTAAAGGCAAATACTTTTTAGAATTTGATAATATTCAACATCTACTGCCTAATGAGGACGGTACTTTCTGGCTTGCCACAGCTTCGTCTGGTTTACAAAAATGGAGTCCTGCGGAGGGACGACTCAATCACTATAACCGTTTAGACGGATTACCTAGTAATAATATTTATGCCGTTTATCGAGATGGTCAAGAAAACCTCTGGTTGTCAACCGAATATGGTATTGCGCATTTAGATCTTTCTACCCAAAAAATAAGAACTTACACCCGCACTGATGGCTTGGGTAATAATGAGTTTAACCGTTTATCGCATTACCAGGATAATGAGGGGCTAATTTATTTCGGAGGCTTAAACGGCATAAGCTCTTTTAACCCGAGAGACTTTTATCAAGAGGAGAAAGATTATGAACCTAGTTTAATTGTTACCAAATTAGAGGTTTTTAAAGCCCAGAGAGACACGGTTTTAGATTATCACCTCGAGGCGCAAAAAGGAGCCACTTTAAAAATTAGACCAGGCGACTATATTACCGAAATAGCCGTGTCTCTTTTATCATACCAAGAGCCAAAAAAAATACATTACTCTTATATTTTAGAAGGGCTTAACGAGAATTGGACTTATCAAACATCCAATATTATCCAATTGGGGAAAATACCTTTCGGAGACTATCAGTTAAAAATAAAAGGTCAAGAAGCAAATGGACGGTGGTCTAAGCAAGAAATATCGCTAGCTATCCAAGTTTTAAAGCCCTTTTATTTAGAGCTTTGGTTTATTTCTACCTGTCTTGTGGTATTTCTTCTTGTAATTTTCTTTATCTTAAATTTACGTAGACAGGCTCAGATTGCGAGACGAAAAGAGTTGGAAAAGCAGGTAATAGAACGCACGCAAACCATAGAACAGCAAAAGGAAGATTTACTCTCCTTAGACCGCATGAAATCGCGCTTTTTTGCAAATATTAGCCATGAACTACGCACTCCCTTAACTTTAATTAGCACCCCTTTAAATAAACTAATTGCCAGCAATAAGAACCTCGATAGTAAGGAGCAGCGCTGGTTATCTTATATGCAGCGTAACACGGATATTTTGCTGCGCTTGGTAAACGAAATCCTTGATCTTTCGAAAATGGAGGAGGGAAAATTAAAATTAGAAATAGAGGAGGTTCGCCTCTATCAACATTTCGAGCTTTTAATAGAACCTTTCATAAGCTTGGCTAAAGAGAAAAACATCAGTTTTAGCTGGCAGATTAATTTAGATCCAAAGCTCGTAGTGAAAGTGGACAAAGTGAAACTGGATAAGGTTCTTACTAATCTGTTAAGTAACGCTTTTAAGTTTAGCTCAAAAGGAGGTAAAGTAGAAGCTTTTATTAGGCCCGATGAGGGCAATCAGATTTTAATTGCCATCGCAGATCAAGGGCTCGGTATAAAAAAGTCGGAGCTTAATAAGGTTTTTGAACGTTTTTATCAAGCAAAACCACCAGAAGGATCGGAGATAGTAGAAGCCCATGGAGGTACAGGCTTGGGATTGGCCTTGTCCAAAGATTTAACGGCCTTAATGGAGGGTAAATTATGGGTGGAGAGTGAATGGCAAAAGGGAAGTACCTTTTACCTTAAGTTTCCGTACACGCTTGCCAAAGGTCAAGCCAAGATGGGCCAAAATGAAGAAAACATCGCTTCGGATGAAGATAAGGTAAAAGTAAATAGACTTGCCAAGGGAGAAGCGGACAAACCGCATATTTTGGTAGTTGAAGATAATTCAGAGCTCCTTTTTTTATTGAAAGACTTATTAGAAGATAGGTACCATATTAGTTTAGCTGAAAACGGAGCCGAAGCCTGGGCGCTAATAGAGAAAAATAGCACTTTAAATAAGCACAGCTGCCTTCCTTTCGACTTAGTGCTTTCCGATCAGATGATGCCGGAAATGGACGGCATTGCTTTACTAGACAAAATTAAGGCAGAACCTTCTTTTGAGTCTTTACCTTTTATAATGCTTACTGCTCGCTCAGAGAGTAGTTTAAGAATGAGCGCTTTAAGAATTGGGGTAAACGACTTTCTAACTAAGCCTTTTGAGGAAGAAGAACTCTTATTGCGAATTAATAATTTGCTAGAAAACTACAAAGTTCGGCAAGAAACGGCGCAAGAAGAAGAGTTAGAACCAAAAGCAGGCGAGGCTTTAAAAAAGCACCCAAAGACAGAGCAGCAAATTAGAGAGGATGAAGCTTGGATGGCAAGCTTTGAGGCTTATGTTTGTAAGGCTTTGGCTAATAGTGATTTAAAAGTCACTGATTTAGCGGATCACTTTTCAATGAGTGAATCGACATTGCTGAGGCAGGTAAAAAGACTCACTGGTTTGAGCCCACAAAAATTCGTCCAAGAAGCAAGACTACAGAAGGCCTTAAACTTAATTGAAGAAGGAGAGTTTTCTACCTTTTCTAACTTAGCACAAAAAGTAGGCTTTAAGGAACTAGCCTCGTTTTCTCGGAGCTTTAAAGCGCGTTTTGGAAGAACACCATCAAGCTATACCAATGAGGCCAGCAAAAAAGCTCCATAAGCTAAAGCTTACTTTCTCTTTCGATATCAACTAAGCAGCTTATAAGTTTTCTTTAGCGCTTATTCTCCACAAATTGTTATTTGAAGATTTCCGTCAAAATTCATGGAATAAGGTTAAATAACAGATATACAGATTATTATGGTAAGATAATTTATTTAAGATTGACGGAAATAGTTAAATAGGCTGTCTGATATTTGACTATCGATATGTTGCTTATCGAGTTTTGGTTGAAGCACGGATTTTGACTCTTAAATCTCCCCCCCCTTCTTAAGGGTTACTTCCTGCTTCAAGCCGAAACTTTAAGAGTTTAATCAGTTAAACTAAAAAAAAGGCCTTACTGAAAGCAGTAAGGCCTTTTTTTATGCTCTTTTTTCTAGTTGGCAAGGAGAAGGGTTCATTTTGTTAAGACCAATTTAAAAAGGATGAAAAGTTACGATAGCCTATAATCGTCACAGCAGTTAAATTTTAAGTAGTTGAAATTAAGAGCTTTATAATATAAAAATTTATATAAGATTGACGGAAATAGTTAAATAGGCTGTCTGATATTTGAACATCGATATGTTGCTTATCGAGTTTTGTTTGAAGCATGGAGACTAAACTTAAATCTCCCCCCTCCTAAAGGTTAGTTTCCTGCTTCAAGCCAAAACTTTCTTCAAAACATGAAAGTCAACTCTAAGCATCAATTGTATTAAGGTATCTGGTTTTTAAAGGCCAGGATTCTAATACTAATCCCTAACTAAGCTCTCTAATTAAGGCAATTGCGTAGGTCAAATTTTGCGAGGTCTGCTTTTAACCTATCATATAACTAAACTGTTTAGTTATATGATAGGTTTTTAGTTTAGTCCATTTCTTTCGCAAAATACCCAAATCTGAAAAATCAGCTGCAGCTAGATGAAAGACTTTAATTCGTTTATCTGCTGGGGATCTCTTGTTTGATTTTTTCAAATATTGCAATGGAAAAGCGCAGTTGGTGGAAGGAAATTATTACATTACATCAGAAAATGTTTTGAGGGAGATCAAAGCATAGTTATTAAGGCTGTGTAAATAACAATCGAGTACTTTTTATGAAACGAGACCAATTTAAAACTGCTTTTTTCGATCAAAGCAGAAACCTTTTTTGGGTGGTAGGTCCCGACTACAAACTAAAAGAAGCAAACAAGGCCTATTTCACTCTAGCAAATATAAACGCTGGTGAGGAGCAGCATCTCGATCAAACAGTATTAACCGAGGCCTTAAGTGAGGCGGAGATTAAAAAGTGGCGGGAATATTATAATAGAGCCCTCCAAGGTGAATATTTTGAAACGGAAGAACATTTTTATAATCCAGGCTCAAAGAGGTTAGAGCATATTCAGGTGACTTTTCAGCCTTTAAGGCAAGAAGCTGAAGAGGTTTTAGCAGTGGCGTGTTTTTCTAAAGATATAACCAATTTGGTGAAACGAAGAGAAGATGCTAACCAGATGATGGATGCTTCTTTGGATGTATTTTGCACAATTAATCAGCAAGGAGATTTTGTCTATATCAGCGCCGCCGCCAAACACCACTGGGGATATGCGCCCGAAGAATTAGTTGGTAAACCTTTTCGAGATTTAATTTTGGAGGAGGATTTAGAAAAAAGCAACCTAATTGCGGAGAGGATTTACAATGGAGAGAAGGTTAAAGACTTCATAAATCGCTACCAGAAAAAAAATGGCGGAATTGCTTATAACTTGTGGTCTGCAACCTTAGATCCTAGTACCAATTTAGTGCACTGTGTGGCGAGAGATGCAGAGGAAAGGACAAAGCAGGAAGAAAAAATTCAACAAAGTGAACAGCGTCTTAAATCCTTGGTTCAAGGAGCTTTTGACTTAATTGGAGTAATAGACCAAGAAGGAAACTATACTTATATGGCCCCTTCAAGTTTGGCTCTATCAGGAATTCCCCCAGAAGAGTTTATAGGTAAAAACGCCTTTGAATATATTCATCCTGATGATAAAGAACGAGTTTTAGGGAGCCTTAATGAAGTAAGAAACAAGGCAAGAGTTAATGTAGAGCCTTTTCGTGCTAAGAACCATTTGAACGAATGGCGTTGGTTAGAATCGGTCCTTACAAACTTGCTGCATGATCCGGCGGTGAATGGTATTGTAGTTAATACCAGAGATATCACGGACCTGATAGAGGAAAAACGGCGCCAAAAATTGCTCGAAAGTGTGGTGACGAATACCAAAGATGCAGTTTTAATCACGGAAGCTGAGTCAATTGACGAATCAGGCCCAAGGATAATATATGTGAATGAGGCATTTACTAAAATGACTGGTTATCAGCCAGAAGAGGTTATCGGTAAAACTCCACGAATATTACAAGGACCGAAGTCAAACACAAAGGATCTTGCTAAGCTTAGTAAAGCCATAGGAAACTGGGAGACCCACGAAATAACCACCATCAATTATAAAAAAAATGGGGAAGAGTTTTGGGTCAACTTTACAGTAAGCCCTGTGGCCGATGAAAAAGGTTGGTATACTCACTGGATTGCGATTGAGAGAGATGTTACAGCGCAAAAAAACAAAGAGCTTGAGAATAAATTACTAGCGGAGATTAGTTTAAGTTTTGCCAATCAAAGCTCGCTTTTAGATGCTTCTAAACAGTTGTGTGAAATAATAAGTGCCTTTGGCGGCTTCGACTGGGTTGAGGTTTGGTCTTCAAACTTCGATAATACCCGTATGCAATTACTTAACTATTACCTCGCTGTGCCAGAGGACGAAGTGTTTTATGATTATAAACCTTCTCTTAATCAGTTTCTTATAAAAGATGGCCTAGAAGGCAGGCTTTGGAGTAAAAAGAAGCAAATAATTTGGGGGAAAGAAGACATACAAAAGAAGTTTCTTAGGAAAGGTGCTGCTTTCAAAATTGGCCTAAATGCTATTTTGGGGAGCCCTTTAATTGTAGATGGTGAAATAATTGGTCTAATAAAAGTGGGAAGCAAAGCTGGCACTAGCCCTTTACATAGTTTTGCCCCATTATTAAAAAACTTAGAAAGTATTATAAGCTCTGAGTTGAAGCGAAAAATGCTAGAAAATGATTTGAGCCATACTTTTAACGCCATTCCTGATATTATTTCGGTTCTCGATTTTAAAGGGAAGATGCTAAAAATTAATAAAGCAGGCTCTGAGCTCCTTAGCAGTAATTTTGAGCATGCCAATGCAAAGTCTCTAAATGACTTTGTTAGTGCCTCTGATTATAAAATCTTTAGGGAGAAGGTCAAGCAGCATAGTAAGCTCGGGGAAACCTTTAAGTTTGAAAGTAAGGTCCTTTCAAAAAGTGGAGGGCCTATATGGCTGAGCTGGTACTGCAGCCCCGTATCGGAGGAAGGCTTAGTCTATACTACCGCAAAAGACATAACACAGGAAAAAAACCTCCGAGAATTAAACTCGCAAGTAAATAAGCTGGCTAAAATTGGTAGTTGGGAGGTTGATTTAGAGACCGAAAGTGTTTATTGGTCGGAGGAGATCCACCAAATGCATGAAACTGATTCCAGCACTTATACCCCTAATTTAGAGGAAGGCATAAATTTTTATCGTGAAGATTTTCGTGAAATGGTAGAGTCCACTATTCGGAATACAATTAGCACTGGAGAAGCTTATGATTTTGAAGCGGTAATTATCACGAAAAACAAGACAGAACTTTGGGTTCGCTCCATTGGAAATGCCGAGTTTAAGGAAGGCAGATGTGTGCGTCTTTACGGAGGCTTTCAGGATATTAATGACAGAAAGGAATCAGAAAACAGGCTGATATCTCTAGCCCAAAATTTACCCGGTATTGTTTACGAGTATTACATTTATCCAGACGGAAGCGATGCGCTTAAAAATATTCGAGGAAAAGTTGAAGAATTATGGGGTTTTAGCCCTAGTGAACTAATAAACGACATTGGCCTAGCTTGGCGGCAAATTGAAGCAGCCGGGGAATTGGAGGAGGTGCAAAAGACTATCCGTCAGGCAGTTGAGACGAAATCACGCTGGCAGAGTCCGATTAAATACATCATGCCTACCACGGGAGAACTGCACACCCACTTAGGCTTTGGTACACCTAGCTTTTTAGCAGATGGAACTATTGTATTTAACTCAATAATTCTTGATATAACCGAGCAACAGAAGGCAAAAGACGATAAGGCTAGATTTCATGAAACCCTTGAGAATAGTCTAAATGAAATCTACATGTTCGACTCCGAGACGCTTAAGTTTAGCTACGTTAACAAGGGAGCTGCGAACAATCTTGGTTATACCTACGAGGAATTAGGGAAGCTAAGCCCTTTAGACTTAAAGCCCGAATTCTCACCAGAGCGTTTTAATCAGTTAATTGCGCCTCTATTAAGTGGTAAAAAAGAGAAAATTGTCTTTTTCACTAAGCATAAAAGAAAGGACAACAGTCTTTACCCCGTAGAAGTACACTTAAAATTAGTGGAAGAAGCTAATCGGAAGAATTTTATTGCCATCATTTTAGATATCACCGAACGGAAAAGGGCAGAAGCCAGTTTACTATCCACCACAGAGCGCCTGCGCCTTGCCACCACATCAGCAAAAATGGGTATTTATGATTGGGATATTGCCAACGATGTCTTAAGCTGGGATGATCGTATGTATGAAATATACGGTGTAAAAAAGGAGGACTTTAAGGGGGCTTTAAGTGCATGGCAAAATGGCCTTCACCCAGATGATTTTGAGCGTGCGAATGCAGACTTAAACGATGCACTGGAGGGAAAACGAGAGTTTAACTCGGTGTTCCGCGTAATTTGGCCCGATAAATCAATTCACTATATTGAAGGTAAGGCCATCGTATCGAGAGATAGTGAGGGTAAAGCACTGCGGATGATTGGCGGGAACACTGACGTTACCGAACGTAAAAAGGCAGAAGAGGATATCCTAAAGGCCAACGAACGCTTTGAGAAAGTGACCGAGGCAACCAATGATGTTATCTGGGACTGGGATATAACTACGGATAAATTTTACCGTTCTAAGGCTATTGAAGGTCTACTTGGTAAAAGCGCTATGAAGTCCTTTTCTAAAAAAGACTTTTGGCAAGACTCCTTCCATCCAGAAGACAAAGAAAGATTAGAGAAGAGCGTTGAAGAAGCAATTAAGGACCCTAAAACCACTAAGTGGAAAGAGGAGTATAGGCTTATTGACGAAAAGGGAGAACTGCTTTATATTGTAGATCAAGGGGTGATTTCCAGAAATAAGAAAGGAAAGGCTACCCGAATGGTGGGAGCAATGACAGATATGACCGAGCATAAATTGTCGGAAGCGGAAAATAGGTTTAAAGCTAATTTACTCAAAAATGTTGGCCAGGCGGCCATAGCCACAAATGTAGAGGATGTAGTTACCTTTTGGAATAAAGCAGCGGAAACGATTTATGGCTGGACAGCGGAAGAAGCAGTAGGCAAAAGCTTAGATCTGCTTCGTCCAATATCTTTAAAAGACGAGCAGTACGACTTAAAAAGCCTCCATCAAGGACGCGCTTGGTCGGGCGAGTTTGTGGCACAGAAAAAAAGTGGCTTAAGGATGCCGGTTCGCGCCTCCATGACACCTTTTTATGATGAATCCGATACGGTGATTGGTATGATTGAAATATCTTCGGATATCACACAAGAAGCGGAAAATAAAAAACTGCTAAAACGCTATACCAGAGACCTGGAGCGTTCAAATGAGAAGCTGCGTGAAATCGCCTGGACACAATCTCATGTGGTACGAGCCCCCTTATCGAGAATTTTAGGAATCGTAAATCTAATTGAGTTGCAAGAGGGTAAAATGGACGATATTCTCACCTGGATTGAGCAATTAAAAATTTCGACTAATGAAATGGACGAAATTGTTAAAAAGATAGTTAATGATGCAAATGACCTAGACTGAATTAAAAAACAAAAATGAAAATACTTATAATTGACGACGACTGGGTTTATCGGACCATCACCTCTAAAATGATTGCCCACATTAACCAATCGGTTATTGTGGAAGAAAGTGAAAACGGCGAAACGGGTCTTGCCAACTTAGAGCAGCAAGCAGACCAAAACCTTAAAACCGTAGTTCTATTAGATATTAATATGCCGGTGCTCGATGGCTGGGAGTTTTTGGAGCAAATTCAAAAAAGTAACTTTTACCATTTAGCTGAACTCGAAATTTACATGGTATCATCTTCTACCGACGAAAGGGACATTTTAAAAGCAAAAGATTACGACTTTGTTAAAGGCTTTATCATTAAGCCTCTTAGCAAAGAAAAAATTCAAGAGATTCTAACTGCTTAAGGAGTTTTTTACACCCCAACCGCCTATTTATTGACTGAAGAACTCAGCCTTTAAAAATCAAAAAGCCCTTGTCTGAATTTCAGACAAGGGCTTTTTGATAGGGCCGCTTAGAGGCTTATTATTCGTTTATAGTTAGTCCGCTTAGCAAAGCATCGAAGGTATCACGGTACTTATCCATTACTTGAGTGCCGGTAAAAGTGTGAAACTGTATGCTTCCATTTTCATTGGAAAAATAATAAGAATAATAGGTAACATTAATGCCTCCCATCTTGCCCGCCATTTCCATTAAAACAAGACTATTTCCATTAACATTTCGGTACTCTCTGTTCACCATTTCTAAGCCATCAGAAAGCTCTTTGGCATTATCGAAAGCAATTTGAGATAAGTCCTCCATATTAATTTCGATCTCTTCAAAAATAACCATAGCATAGGCATCGCCTTTTTTCATGGTCCAGGCAAGATCTGCCTCTTCGTTTAGTTCGGAGGGACTAATTCTGCGCCAAACGTCATTGTCGTAATACACTCTATAAGCATCTCCTAAGCCTTTAGATTCGGCTTTGGAAGAAGATGGTTTCTTGTATTCCTTGGGGTTTTCTTCTATAACTCTTTCCGCATCACTATCACTGTTAAGGTTGCTTAAGTAATCCCAAGTGCCGTAACAGCAATTTCTTGAGCATCAGCACCGAAACCAATTCCGAGTACTAGGGCTATCGCAAATGTCTTTTTCAATTTTTACTTTTTTAATTCTTTAATATATTCTTCATAAGCATCAGTTGCTGCACCAGCGGAAATCGCCAATTTAACCGCACGCTGCTCCTCTGCTAAAGCGGCCTCTTTTTTTCCATTAGCTGCTAGTAAGTGGGCATAGGTATCTACAATGTAGTGCACATTGCTTAGCTCTGCTGCACGCTTTGCCCATTTTAGTGCCTCACTTAAGAGCTCAGTATTATCTACGTTTTCGTAGGCGGTCCATGCCACATTGTTTAGGGCACTAGCATCATCCCAGTAAAATTTAGCTACGCCATTTATTGCCGTCTCTGACCACTCATCCCAGCTTTTGTTCTTTTGATGCTCGAGCATAGAAAGCTTGAAGATAATTTCCTCTTTCGCGATGTATTCACTATTTGCGAAATTCGTTTTCAAAGTCTCATAGGCCTCTTTATCTTCAGTACTGCGAGCTCGGTAAAACCTTTGTCCTAAAATTTGATAGACACGATCGCTAATAAACTTAAGGCCATCTTTTCCTCTTTGTTCTGCAATCCTTTCGCTATTGTTTAATAAGGTTTGAAAGGTGCTATTGCCCATTTCTAAAGGCGCATTAATTAAAATGTTCCAATTGGTTTCGGTCATCCACTCTTTAAACTCAATAGAGCTAAAATAACGGTCTACATCTTTCGTGTCTAGCATATTGGCCTCAGACATTAGGTTGAAGTAAGCCGCCATAAATTCGGGGTCCTCAAAATTGTCATCCTTATTAGCAAGGTAGAACGGGATATTATCATTAGGGTTTTTAGCTCTCTCACCGTTGTCAATATAAGACTGGGGTTCGCGGTTTGCTCCTACGCTAACTAGTAACTTTTCTCCTTCATCATCTAAATATAAGAGGGTAGGGTAGGCGCGGATCGAATATTTTTTGGCAATTTCAATTCCCTCGCCTTTTTCCATATCTATCTTTAGGCAGATATAGTTTTCGTTGTAATAATTAGCGACAGATTCTTCAGTGAAAATATTGGCGCTCATCCATTTACAAGGCCCACACCAAGTGGTGTAACAGTCGATAAACACGGGCTTGTTTTCTTCTTTGGCGGCGGCAAGACCATCGCTAAAACTTAAATCCCTAAACTCAATTCCGCCGGCAGATAAGCCAAGGCTAAAGACTAAGGATAAAACTAAATATTTCATAAATATGCTATTAAATGACTGAATAGTATTTGGCGACACAAGATATTTAATAATTCGCATCTAGCGCAAGCTTATACCTAAGCTTAGTTTTTTTAGCGCAGCAAATATTTTGCTTTTATAAAAGGCTCAATTTCGGAAGAGCTCAGCGTAATTTTAATGGTTCCGTAAGCATAAGGAGCAATTTCATAGCTATTATAAATTAACTCTAGGCCTTGTTTGGAATAACTGTAGTTGTCGGAAATTCGAAAAGAATCCTTTTCAAACCAAAAGCCATGGGCATCTAAACTTTCTTGGCCCCCAATTTCCCGTTCTTCCCTAAACTTGCTTTCGCAGAAGGCTATAAATGCTGGTTTTTCATCCAGTTTCAGTAGGCTATCTAGAGCTAAAAGAGTGCCTTTATCTAAGCTATAAGTTTGATTGTCTATAAAGGTATTGCCATGCGCACCGCCTGTATAGGAAAAGTGGGTACTCTGTAGTCCAAAAAGGCCGTTTTGGTTGAGCTTAACTTCAAGGTCTTGGCTTATTTCCCAAGATTGCGCCAGCTCTTTCTCTTGGTTTAAGTTTTCATACTCAGCCTTCATTTTAAGAATCAGGTCCGTATAATTAAGGTAGTTTCCTTCGGAGTTGCTATTGTTACTTAATAGGCGCTGCTGTATTTTCTTTTCTAAGCTTTCGCTTGATGGGTAAGCACTGTCAATGCTTATGCCTTCGATATTAAAGCGCATCTGCAGTAGCGAGTCTTGTTGCAGTTCTTCTTCAATTAACTCGAACTGATAAGCAATAGACTGAGGGCTTTTTCCTTGCGGCGGATTGGGTGCACAAGAAAATAGAGCGAAGCTGCTTAAAAGTAGGATGGTTTTTTTAATCATGGAAAGCTTAATGAGGTCTCGAAATAAACTTATTTTTGGCGGAAAGCGAAAATTCTATGAATATATATTCTCTACACCTAGGAAATTTTAAGCTAGACGGAGGTGCGATGTTTGGGGTTGTGCCAAAATCTATCTGGCAACGCACTAACCCGTCCGATGCAAACAATATGTGTACTTGGGCTCTGCGCCTAATGCTTATTGAAGACGGCAAACGTTTAATTTTAGTGGACACTGGCATGGGTGATAAACAAAGTGAAAAGTTTTTCGGCTATTATTTTATGGAAGGTGAGCATAGTCTCGATAAAGCTCTTGCCGAACATGGTTTTCAGCGCGATGATATTACCGATGTGTTTTTAACGCACATGCATTTCGATCATGTGGGAGGTTCGGTCCAAAGGCGTGCAAATAATGCAGAACTTTTTGAATCAACTTTTAAGAATGCCACCTATTGGTCTAATAAGCATCACTGGGATTGGGCAGAAAACCCTAACCCACGCGAAAAGGCTTCTTTCTTAAAGGAAAACTTTATGCCACTTCAAGCCTCTGGGCAGTTACAGTTTGTAGACTTACCCAACGAAAACGGGCTTTACGAAACTCCATTCCCCTTTCAAGTATATATTGTTAATGGCCACACCGAGGCGCAAATGATTCCCTTGCTGGATTATAAAGGAGAAAAAGTTCTGTATGCTGCTGATCTGCTACCGAGCGTAGGTCATATTCCCTTACCTTATGTTATGGGTTATGATGTACGTCCACTTTTAACCCTAAAGGAGAAAGCTTGGGTTTTAAATGAAGTTGTAGACCAGAATATTAAAATATTTTTTGAGCACGATTCTCAACATGAAATGTGCAGCTTGAAGGCTACGGAAAAAGGTCCGCGCCTAGATGAGGTATTACGTTTAAAAGATTTATCCTAATTTTTTAGCATGAAGAAAACATTTTTCATTTCCGCTCTATTTTTAATGGCCATCTCTGCGAAAGCGCAACCAGGGCCGGCTTATTGGCAACAAAAGGTTGAATATACTATGCAGGTAGAGCTGATGCCTAAAGATCACAGTTTTACCGGGCACCAGAGCCTTCGCTATTTTAACAACTCGCCCGACACCTTAAAGGTGCTTTTTTATCATTTATACTTCAATGCTTTTCAGCCTAATAGTATGATGGATACTCGCTCGCGCAATATCGCTGACCCCGATAAAAGGGTTGGCAGTCGCATCGAAAAACTGGGTCGCGATGAAGAAGGTAGGCAGAAGGTACTAAGCTTAAGTTTAAATGGTGAGTCTTGCTTTTTTGAATACCACCAAACTTTGCTAAAAGTACTTTTACCAGAGCCGATTTTACCAGGCGACACGGCGCAGCTAGAAATGGATTTTAAGGGTCAAGTACCCGAACAAATACGCAGGAGTGGCCGCGATAATGCAGAGGGCGTGGATTATACTATGACCCAGTGGTACCCAAAAATTGCAGCATACGATGCCGACGGCTGGCATGCTGATCCCTACGTGGCACGTGAGTTTTATGCACCTTTTGGAAGCTTTGAGGTAGATATCACCTTGCCAAGCAACTATAAAGTAGCGGCAACAGGTTTATTGCAAAATTTTACTAAGTATTGGCAAGAGGAAAGCCGCGAGAAAGAGCTAATAACTTATGCATATCAAGAGGAGGATAGCCAAACACGTCTTTGGAAATTTAAAGCGGAAAATGTGCACGACTTTGCCTGGGCAGCGGATCCTGACTATCTGCATGAAGCGCAAAGATTCGATGAAGACTTAATGCTACACTTCTATTATTTAGAAGATAATGCCGAAAACTGGCATCGTTTACCGCGCTATACAGCCCAGTTTTTTAAAGAGATGAATAAGCGCTTTGGTCGCTATGCTTATCCGCAATTTTCTGCAATTCAAGGTGGTGATGGTGGAATGGAGTACCCAATGTGTACTATGCTAAAAGGAACGGGAAATATTTCGGGCTTAGTGGGCGTAACTGTGCATGAGGGCGCCCATAACTGGTATTATGGTATGATAGGGAGTAATGAAAATAGCTACCCTTGGATGGATGAAGGTTTTACCACCTTTGCAGAAGATGAAGTGTTAAATGCGATTAGACGGGAGCCTAAGGCAAACCCGCACAGTGGCGCTTTTTCTAATCACGATTATTTAGCGGCTAAGCCAGAGGCTTTTGAACCATTAAGTACTCCCGCAGACTATTTTTCGGCTAATCAAACTTATGGTATAAACTCGTATTCACGGGGCTCATTATTTCTAGTGCAACTGCGCTACATTGTTGGCGAGGAAAGCTTTAATAAAGCAATGTTAGACTTTTTTAATGCCTGGAAGTTTAAGCATCCTAAACCCAAAGATTTATTGCGCACAATGGAGCGCGAATCGGGCTTGCAGCTAGATTGGTTTTATCACTTTTGGGTGGGAACCACTAAAACAATCGATTACGGAGTTAAAGCTATTAAGGGCAGAAAGCAGGGCACAGAGCTAGATTTAGAAAAGCTTGGAGAAATGCCCATGCCGCTGCGAATTGTTGTTACCACCAAGGAGGGCTTTGAGCAGCGTTATTATATTCCTACGGCATCTCAAATGGGAGCTCCAATAGAAGATGAGTGGCAGGTTTTGGACCCTTGGCCTTGGACACATCCAGACTACCAAGCATTTTTGCCTGTAAAATTTAAAGACATTGCTTCTATTAAAATAGACCCCAATGGTTTTATGGCGGATATTAACCGCGCTAACAATAGTTATCCCCAAGAAGAAGGAGAGTAGCGGGATAAAAATGATTTTTAGCTTTTAGAAAAGGTCCTTGCTCAGAAGTAAGGACCTTTTTTTGTCTTTATTACTATGGGATACTAAGCTTAATACCGACGGTTTTGTAAGTTATCGGAGAAATATTATTGGTTAGTTTTCTACTCCTCTAGTAAACTTTAAAGCTCCTTAATTAGTGCGAGAGGCTGCGGACTAAAAAAAAATTCTCTTCACAGAAAAATGGCCACCTGAAAAGGCAGCCATTTGTATAATGCAGGTGAAAATTAATTCTCCTTATCTAAGCCTTCACTTTTAAGTTTTTCAAGTTTTTGGCTTAGCTCTTTGTTTTCGTTACTCATTTTTTGCCCTTCCTGCTTAAGACGCTGTATTTCGCCTTGTGCGGTTTTGAGCTCAGTGGTTTTTGTTTCAATTTCTTTCTTTTGCCTAGCGCTTTCTTCTTTTAAGGCATTTACATGATTTTGCAATTCCTTAATTTCTTTTTGCAAGCCCGCAGTAGACATCATATTGTAGATGATGTAAAAAAGGAAGCCTACCGCAAAAGTGATATTTGTGTAAAGCGAAGTGTTAGGGTCTTCTCCTCCTAAAAGGATTAGTGCCAAGGCGCCACCAACAACGAGGATGCCAACGATTAAAATTAAAGTCTCTAGTTTCTTTTTATTCATATCCCTGTTTCTTAAAGGCCTAAAATTAATCTTTTTTTACGGGAACAAAGTCTAGTTGTTTCCTTTCTAAGTCCGCATTTTTTACTTGCACGGCAATAGCATCTCCTAATTGGAAAACCTTGCCGTAGCGATCACCAACAATACAGTAGTTTGCTTCGTCGAAATTATAATAGTCATCTTTAAAATCACGTATTCGAATCATACCCTCACAGTGATTGTCGCGCAGCTCCACAAAAACACCCCATTCGGTAACCCCAGAAATAGAGCCGATAAAGGTTTCTCCTACTTTATCTTCCATAAATTTCACTTGCATGTACTTAACCGAGTCACGCTCGGCTTCAGTTGCTAGTTTTTCTCGGTCGCTGCTGTGTTCGCAGAGATCCTCGTAATGCTCTTTGCTGGGGTTTGCTTGGCGATCCAAGAAAGTTTGCAATAAACGATGTGTCATCATATCAGGATAACGACGAATGGGTGAGGTGAAGTGAGAATAGTAATCGAAGCTAAGGCCGTAGTGACCGATATTATCAGTGCTGTAAACCGCTTTGGCCATACTGCGAATTGCTAATTTGGCAATCATGTTTTCTTCGGCTTTGCCTTTTACTTCGCCTAATAGCTTGTTTAAGCTGCTGCTGATGGCGCGAGCATTATTGTAGTTTACGC
>CBFHVV010000004.1:0-22583 GCA_965658965.1 Croceimicrobium sp. | reverse complement strand
TCCGGTAAATAAAAGTCTTGCCGCTGGGTTTAGCTTGGTCATTTAAGCCAACATATTCGGCCACGCTTTTATTGGCCAGAAGCATAAACTCTTCTATCAGGTGATTCGCCTCTTTTGACTCTTTAAAATAGACTCCCACGGGCTCCATTTTTTCATTGAGGTGGAACTTTACTTCAGCTCTATCAAAAGCTAAAGCGCCCTCTTGCATTCTTGCGGCACGCATTATTACTGCCAGGTCGTTTAAAATATTAACCTCTTCTGCTAAAGGTCCTTTTTTAGTTTCAATCACTTCCTGAGCATCTTCATAACTAAAGCGATGGTCGCTATAGATGATGGTTCTGCCAAACCAGCGGTTAATAACCTTGGCTTCCGGGCTGATTTCAAAAACGGCGGAAAAGGTCAACTTTTCTTCATGCGGGCGGAGGGAACAAACCTTATTCGATAGTTTTTCAGGAAGCATGGGCACCACGCGATCTACCAGATAAACCGAAGTTGCTCTTTCCTGCGCTTCTCTCTCAAGGGCACTGCCTTCTTTTACATAATGGGTTACATCAGCAATGTGCACGCCCACCTCATAATTTCCATTCTCTAATTTTTTAAAAGAGAGTGCATCATCAAAATCTTTTGCATCGTGAGGGTCGATGGTAAAGGTTAAAGTTTCACGGAAATCTAGGCGTTTCGCTATTTCCGCTTTGCTTATTTCTTCGCGAATGTCTTCGGCCTCTTGTTCAACCTCTTTCGGGAAGAAGCGTGGCAAGCCATACTCTGCTAATATGCTGTGAATTTCAACCTCATGATCGCCAGGGTTGCCCAATACTTCAAGCACTTCTCCAGAAGGAGAGCTGGCTTTTGGGGGCCAAGAGCTGATTTTTGCAATGGCCTTTTGACCGTGTTTAGCGCCGTTTAATTTTTCTTTTGGAATGTAAATATCCACCAACATCTTTTTGCTGTCGGGTACTAAAAAGCCGAAGTCTTTGCTCAGCTCAATAGTTCCTACAAACTCTTCCCGCGAACGCTCTATAATTTCTACAATCTCGCCTTCAGGCTTTTTATTTTTCCTCTGTGCGAAAAGAAGGACTTTAACGGTATCGCCTTGCAGAGCGGTATTAGTGTTATTCGGGGTGATATAAACATCCTGTTCTAGCTCTTCGCAAATTACGTAGGCCGACCCTTTGGTGGTAAGGTCTACCCTTCCTTCTACAAAGTGGTCGGTATGTTTGTAGCGGTATTTTCCACGGGCTGGCTCTTCAATAAAGTCTTGCTTTCGCAAAGATGCGATTGCCCTTAAAACGAGGTCCCGCTCGTTAAAGTCGTTAATGCCAAGCTTGGCTGATATCTGTTTATAATTAAGTTGTTTTAAACGATCCTCACGTAGAACGCCTAAGATGGACTTTTCAATTTTAGCTAACCTTTTTAGCTTTTTCTTACTTTTCTTTTGATCTCTCATACTTTGCGAAGGTACGCATAGTATAGACTTTAATGTTAAGTAGAGATTAGTATTGATTTATTGCTAATGCTATTTAACTGACTCGTCCTTCGTCATCTAGGTATTGGTTTTGGCAAGGGAACTTTTCTGCTGCAGCGAATGAAATTAGCAAAAGAAGCTGGGTAGTTAAAAGAGCTGTGGGAAAGGGCTATATTTAGCCTAAGCTTTGGCCTCAAGGCAAAAGGGGCCTGCTTAGGTGGCCTGCTAAAGAGTAATAGAATTTTTTTTGAGCCTCAGGCAACCCTCTCACCTTTTTGCAGTGTCATAGCTATGAACAACGAAACAAATGACTAAGGTTTTTAATCTTCCAACTAACGAACAACGCTTGATTAAGCAGTGCAAAAAGGGCAACCTTCAAGCACAGCGAGATCTGTACCAGCGTTACAGCGGAGAGATGTTAGCCGTTTGTCGTCGTTACACCAAGGGCATAGAAGATGCTGAAGAAGTGCTATCGAATGGCTTTATAAAGTTCTTTAAGAATATAGATCAATTTAGAGGAGAAGGTGCGATAGGTGCTTGGATGAGAAGAATAATGGTTAGAGAAGCGCTGAACTTTATTCGTTACCAGAAAAACCTTTTTGTGGAGGTGGACGAGGAACGCAGCAGCTCCTTTGGTGAGTCTAGCGTAAAACACCATTATGATGCAGAGCATTTAATGATGATGATTGATGAGTTGCCAGTAGGTTATAAAACAGTTTTCAACCTCTATGCGATTGAAGGTTATAATCACAAAGAAATTGGGGAGATGTTGGAAATCTCCGAAAACACCAGCAAGAGTCAGTTAAGTAAGGCGCGAAAAAAGCTTCAAGAAAAGTTAGCACAACATCAATTGTTGTATAAAAATAATTAGTCATGAAAAAGAATAACCCCATAGATTCCCTTTTCCAGCAGCAGCTGGAAGATCACCAAATTCAGGCTTCTGATAAGGTGTGGGAAAAAATTGCAGCCCAACAGGCTGGGCCGAATAAAAGGTTGGCACCTATATTTTATTTACGTGCAGCTAGCTTTGCTTTGTTAATCGGCTTATCGGCTTTGATGTATTTCAATAATAACTCAGAAAGCTTAATGAAACTGCGAATGGAGCGTGAAGCCACATCTGCCCCCGAGCTAGCGCCTAAAGAAAACTTGAGTAACACTGCGACCATAAAGGTAGATGAGCCCCAAAAAGGCGAACCCAAGCAAACTGAGCCACAGCCAAAGCCTAAAAAAGGAAGCACTTCCTCGCCGGCGGAACCAGCTAAGAAAAGCACCAAAAAATCACGTGTAATACCGGTCTTAAAGACCTACAGCCCTGAGCCTTTTTTAGCGCTTAATGAAACAGAGATTCCTAGTGCAGCTATACTGGGAATGGAGGAAACAGAACCCTTAAAATTAGAGAAAAGCAGAGTAAAAATTAAGGTATATCTGCCAGAGGTTAAGGGCTATTACGGGCCAGATACTACTCAAACGGAAAGTGCTGAGTTGGGCGATCGCCTTTGGGCTTATGCCAGTAATCAATTAGATCGAATAGTGGCAGGTGAAAAGCCCAATTTGCCAAAAACGAAATCTAAAATTAGTATTCCTCTGCCAGACTTTATTAATCGTCAGTTTGCAAATTCTAAATAAAGATGAGAACCATTTTAGTAGTAGCGCTTTTAATGAGCACTAGCTTTTTACGAGCCCAAGAAGAGAACGAAAAACTAATAGATTCTTTAAGTGCAGAAATGCAGTATTTGGAGAAGCAAATTAAACAGTTCTCAGAATTATTGAGCGAGAAAGCAGAAGCTCTGGAAAAAGTAGATGTAGACAAAAGTCTTAAGGAAACACGCAAAAAGATAGATCGAAGCTTAGCGCGCATTAAAGCTTATCGACAAGAATTAGCGGAAGACCAACCAGGCTTGAGTCAAAAGCAAAAGGAGCTTTTAAAGCAGAGTGGCGAATCTTTAAAAGAGAGCATGGAGGCACTGGGATCAGCTCTAGAAATTTGGACCAGTCAAATTGCCGAAAGTTGGCAAGAGCTAATGGAAGAAGACTAACAAAACAGGATTTATTAGGAACATTAAAATTTTAAACAAAAACGATATGAAAAAGCAAGTAATAATGGTAATGGCCTTCGTTTTAGGAAGCTTTGCCAGTCAAGCACAAAACGATTCAAACGCACGTCGTGCCATTGAGGTTCAGATTGAAGAAAACACCATCACTTTTGAGGCCGACGATGAAAAGTTAAGCCAAGCGGACTTAACTGCCATGATCTTTTTTGCAAGCCGCGAAATGACTAAAATGCAGACCAAACAAGCTCAAATTTTGGCTAAAATTGATCAATTGGAAGCCAGTGGTGAATTAAGTGAAGAAGAGGCGGATGAGTTGAGAGATAAAGCGGAAGATAACTTTGAGGCAGGCATGGAGCAGTTTGAAGAGGTAATGGAAAGCTGGGGTGAAGCTCACGGCAGTCGCATGGAATCTTGGGCCGAGCAATTTGCTGAAGGGATAGAGGCTTGGTCGAATCAACTAGAAAGAGACTTAGAAAATGATAGCACTAGAGCCAATACGCCTCCGCCTCCGCCCTTACCGCCTTTACCGAATATCGGAGCACTTGAAAACGACAGTTCTGAAACAGAATCGGTTAAAAAGCGAATCGTTATCTCTAAAGATGGCCTTATCTTAAAAGACCAAGAAGAGGAAGCAGAAGAAGATGAAACAGAGTTTGAGTTTGAAGATCTCTTTGATGATAAGAAACGCAAGAAAAGTAAAAAGATTAGCCGCACCGAAAGTTACTTCGATATAGGTCTTGGCTTCAATCAACAACTAGCCAATGGTCAAAACCAAATACAAGACGGTCCTGGTGAATTGGATTTGTGGAGAAGTACTTCCTTCCATCTAGGGAGCGGTTGGAAAAGCAGAATAGGAAACCCTTACAGCAAGTTTTATGTGAAATACGGAATTGACTTTAGCTGGCATAACTTCCGCCTAAATGGCAATGAGGTATTAATTAATAATGGAAACAGCGCTGCTTTTAATTTAGATACGGTATCAGGAATCCTAGGTTTTGAAAAAAACAAATATCACATCGCCTATTTTAATGTCCCAGTTATGTTTCAACTCGATTTTAGTGATGCCGGAGAGCGTGACGATGCCTTTACCTTAGGAGTGGGTGGATATGCCGGTGTGCGTTTATTAGCCAAAACTGAAACAGAGTACAACACTAATCAATATCGCAAGGTGGAAAACAAAACCTACGATGATTTTTACACTGAACAGTTTCGTTATGGCCTAATGGCACAAATAGGCTTTGACTCTTTTAAGATTACGGCGAGTTACGATTTAAATGATTTCTTCCGCGCAGGAAGAGGCCCCGCCTACAATATGGTTAACTTAGGCTTTGGTTGGACCTTGTAAATAACCTATAATTTTTAATAGCCCTCTTGTTTTTACAAGGGGGCTTTTTAATTTCGGCCCAATGGAGTGGAACTATAAATTATGGGAAGAGCTCGGACGCGAGGAGTTATTTGATATTTATAAATTACGCGTAGACGTTTTTGTAGTAGAACAGAATTGTGCCTATCCCGAAATAGATCTCAAGGATAAATTAGTGGGGCATCTTTTCGCTTATGCAGATGGGCAATTAGCAGCCTATTCTCGTTTATGCCCTCCCAATACAGTGTACCCAGAAGCCAGCTTAGGGCGGGTTATCTGCCATTCAAGTTTTAGAGGCCAAGGCTTAGGAAGAGATTTAGTGAAGCGAGCCGTGGAGCGCTTGCAAGAGGATTATCCACAGCAAAAGATTAAAGCCCAAGCTCAGCATTATTTAGAGGACTTTTATAAGTCATTTGGTTTTAAAACCATTTCTGAGCCTTATTTAGAAGATGGTATTCCTCATGTTGATATGGTCTTGTAGTGTTTTATACACGGCGCCATTTGCAGAGGGTAGTGAGACTGGGTCCTGCTATTGTTTTATTCGAATTATCTTATGCCGGTAGGAATGAACTTTGAGAAGTCACTTGCCACGAGATTTTAGAAGAAGTAGTTGCTGAACTAAATTTGTAATAAAATAGGCTGAAGCTTAATGTAAAGGCCTACTATTAATATTTCACATCTAGCTTAAAGCGGCTTTAGAATCGCATCCTTGTTAACAAGAATCCCCAACCTGTCTTCTATAAATAGCCATAAAAAAAGCCCCGAAGGGCTTTTAGTTAATCATCGAAACTGATAATAACATTTTCACTGCGCGGATGGCTTTGGCAGGTGAGCACGTAACCGTCTTCCACCTCGTCGTCTTCTAAAGCATAATTCATATCCATTTCAACTTCACCTTCAATAACTTTGGCACGACAGGTACAGCAAACAGCTCCTTTACAAGCATAAGGCACATCTGCACCAGCGTCTAGGGCTGCATCTAAAACCGAATCACCGTTAGAATTGAGGTCGAAATGCGTTTCATCACCGTCCAGAATAACGGTAATCTTACTATCTAGTTTCGCCCCATTACTTTTCTTCTCTACTTTGGTTTTTCCTGCTAAAGAGTCGGCTGGCGAAGTAAATAGCTCGTAGTGTATTTTACTTTTCTCTACTCCTAAACCTTGTAGTTTTCCGCTTACCCCATTAATCATTTCTTCGGGGCCGCAGAGGAAGTAACCATTAACTTCCTTAATATCAAAGAAGCGTTGCGAGAAGTCTTCACATTTAGCTTCATCTATTCTGCCCTTAAGTAAATCGGTTCCTTGGTCTTCACGACTTAAAACATGGTGAACTTCCAAGCGGTCCATATAGGTGTTTTTAAGAGCTTCAATTTGCTCCTTAAAAATTACCGACTTAGAAGTTTTGTTTCCATAAAATAAGGTGAATGAGCTTTTTGGCTCTTCTTCTAAAACAGATTTTAAAATACTAAATATTGGAGTAATACCAGAGCCCGCAGCGAAGGCCACGTAATTGTGCTTTTGATTTTTGTCAATTTTTACACTAAAGTTTCCATCAGGACTCATAACGCGCATTTCACTGCCTACGCTTAAGTCGGAATTAGCCCAGCTGGAAAACTTACCGCCTTCTACTTGCTTTATGGCTACTCTTAATTCACCATCAAAAGGACTGGAGCATAAAGAATAAGAACGGCGTACTTTTTCGCCTTTAATTTCAGAGTCTAAGGTAAGATATTGACCTGGGCTGAAACGATACTCTTCACTTAGCTCGCTCGGCACATCAAAAGCAACCGAAACACAATCTGCCGTTTCTCTGCGAATGTCACTAACCTTTAGGTTGTGAAATTTAGGGCGGCTTGCTTTCTTCTCATTCGTGAAAAGATCTTTCGCGCTGCTTTTAGATTTTTTGAAAAAGTTTAACATAATTCTATTTATGATATGACTACAAAGGTAAGTTCTGCATCTTTTAGGAACAATTTGCAGGGGCTTTAAGTTTATGTTTTAGATTATATCTTTGTAACCACCTCTTAAAGAAACACGATATGACGAAAGAAATGAATTTGGAAGAGCGCTTCCAGGACTATGTAGACGGAGAAAACAAGATTGAGCCGAAAGATTGGATGCCGGAGAGATACCGCAAGACTCTTATCCGTCAAATATCACAACATGCACACTCTGAAGTGGTTGGCATGCTTCCAGAAGCGAACTGGATTACTCGTGCTCCTTCTCTAAGACGGAAAATCGCATTGCTAGCCAAAGTGCAAGATGAGGCCGGACACGGCTTGTACTTATACAGCGCTGCAGAAACTTTAGGGGCAGATCGCCAAGACTTAGTAGCTGATTTATTAAGTGGTAAAGCAAAGTATAGTTCTATTTTTAACTACCCTACGCCCACCTGGGCAGATATGGGAGCTATTGGTTGGTTGGTAGATGGTGCAGCCATTGCGAATCAAGTAATGCTTTGTCGTACTTCCTACGGCCCATATGCCCGCGCGATGGTGCGTATTTGTAAGGAGGAAAGTTTCCATCAACGCCAGGGTTATGAAATTACCATGACCTTAGCTAAAGGTACAGAGGCCCAAAAGAAGCTTGCGCAAGATGCTTTGAATCGTTGGTGGTGGCCCGCCATTATGATGTTTGGGCCAACCGATGATAACTCTCCCAATTCTGCTCAAAGCATGAAGTGGAAAATTAAGCGCAAGAGTAATGATGAATTACGTCAAGAGTTTATTGACAAGACGGTTCCTCAAGCTGAATATCTTGGTTTAACCATTCCTGACCCAGACTTAAAATGGAATGAGGAAACGGGCCATTATGATTTTGGCGAAATTAACTGGGATGAGTTTTATAACGTAATTAAGGGCAATGGTAAGTGCAATAAGCAACGTTTAGACGCACGCAACAAAGCCCATGATGAAGGTGAGTGGGTACGTGAAGCAGCTAATGCTTATGCAGAAAAGCAAGCAAAGCGCAAGAAGGACGAGACTCACGCAGCCTAAATTTACCAGAACCAAACAACCTAAAATATATACAATAGCATGTCAACTAAGGATAACTGGAAAATTTGGGAGATTTTCATTCGTTCCCGTAATGGCTTAAGTCATAAGCACGTAGGAAGTCTTCATGCGCCCGATGCAGAAATGGCTATGAAAAATGCCCGTGATGTTTACACGCGACGCAGTGAAGGCATCAGCATTTGGGTAGTCCCTTCCGATGCCGTTACAGCATCTAGCCCCGATGAAAGTGAGCCTCTCTTTACCCCAGCCGATGATAAGGTTTATCGCCATCCTACCTTTTATGAAATTCCCGATGAAATAGGCCACATGTAGCCCTAAGCAGAAGGATTGAATTAATCGTTGAAATTACCAGTGTGAACAAGGAATTACAAGAATATACATTAAGGTTAGGAGATAACGCCTTAATTTTAGGGCAACGCCTAGCGGAATGGTGTGGCCATGGACCTATCTTAGAGCAGGATATCGCTCTTTCCAATATTGCTTTGGACCATTTGGGTCAAGCCCGGATGCTATTAAACTACGCAGCCGAGCAAAAAGGTGAAAGCTTTACGGAGGATAAAATGGCCTTTTTTCGGGATATTTTCGAATATCGCAATTTGTTAATTTTAGAATTGGAGAATGGCGACTGGGGTAAAACCATTTGCCGTCAGTTTTTATTCGACACTTTCAATTACTTCCTTTATACCGACTTGCTACAAAGTAAAGACGAGACCATTCGTTCAGTAGCTCAAAAAGCAATTAAAGAGATTAGTTATCATGCACAGTGGAGCGCAGAGTGGCTAATTCGTTTAGGAGATGGTACTGAAGAAAGTCATCAGCGGGTACAAAGTTCGCTAAACGACTTATGGGAGTGGACTGGAGAAATGTTTAGCATGGACTCGGTAGATGAGGCAATGTTAGCGGCTGGCATTGGCGCAGATTTAAACTCTATAAAAGAGCGTTGGGATCAAAAAGTAGATCAGATTTTAGATTTAGCCAAACTTGAAAAACCAAGTGGCGAGTGGATGCAAAGCGGCGGCAAGCAAGGTGATCATACCGAATACCTTGGTTTTGTTTTAGCTGAAATGCAGCATATTCCGCGGATGCACCCGGAGGCCAATTGGTAAAATAAAAAAGAGATCGTGAAGAAGGAAGAGCAAATTTGGCAGTGGTTAGAAGAGGTCTCAGATCCTGAAATCCCCGTCTTAACGGTAGTTGACTTAGGCGTTATTCGTGCGGTAGAATATCTTGATGAACAATGGCGTATCAGTATAACGCCTACTTATTCAGGCTGTCCGGCGATGAATGAGATAGAGGCTAATATTTTAGAAAAGCTAAAGCAAGAAGGCCTCGAAAATGCAAAAGTTAAAATGGTGCTTTCTCCCGCCTGGACCACCGATTGGATGACCGAGAAGGGCAAGCAAAAATTGCAAGATTATGGTATTGCCCCGCCAGAAGGAAGCTCTGCCGATAAGTCTGTTCTTTTTGGCGAAGCTAAAAAAGTTACCTGTCCTCATTGCAAATCTCGCGATACCGAACTTATCAGTCAATTTGGGTCCACTGCCTGTAAATCGCTTTACAAGTGTAAGGCCTGTAAAGAGCCTTTCGATTACTTCAAATGCCTGTAGTGGCTAAATACGAAATTGTTTGCTAAAATAATTCGCTGCTACTTTAAAGTCTTAGGCTGATTAGCTAGGCGTTATGACCATAGCTTTTCAAACAATAAGAAGCTAGGTATTCGTTTTTACACCCCAACCATTTCTAAAAAATTTACGCTTTTATTAAGCATTTGCTTATAGCGAAACTGTATTTTCGTGGCATTAAAAAAATTGCCTATGTGAAAACCCTAGTAGTTTGAATATACTCTGCATAATGTATTCAAATCTATTTTACTGGTTATGTTGGTTTTAGCCAGCTAACCGTATTATTAATAAATCCCTATAAAATGAAGAAACTAATACTAAGCCTAGTCGGCTTGGCAATGGGTGTTACTGCTTCTGGGCAATGTGTAACAAATACCCCCGCCACTCTACCTTATGTAGAAAATTTTAATGCTGTCTCGGGAACGATCAACAGCGACTCAACTTTTATTTGTAGCCCTTCTGCCTCCTGGGCTTTTCAAAGCCCAGCGAGCTCTGCGGTTTTAGAACAAGGTGTACCCACTGGAACTAGTAGTATTACTGGTGACTTTCAAGGAACATCCCTGGCAATGGCCTCGGTAACTACCTCAGATACTGCAAACCTTATTTTAACTATTAACCTAAGCTCAATCAGCGCGAGTGATCCCGAAGATATTTGGGTGAACTTCTATTTTGCCGATTTTGCCGACGAGCCCAGTACTGCAGATCGTGTATTCTTGCGTGGTAGTGCAACAGACTCGTGGATTACCGTTTTTAACTGGAACGATGGTTCGCCTACGAATTGGCAAGTGGGCCGTTTAAAAATTGACTCTGCCTTAAGTGCTAATGGACAAAACTTTAGTGCGACTACCCAAATTCGTTTTTCACAAGTAGACAATGTAGGTCTTACTGGTGGCGATGGTTTTGGTTTAGATCAGGTAAGTATCGAGTCTAACAACACCGCAATTCCTGGTGGCCTAAGTTTTAGCAACATTACTAGTAGCACTGCAGATGCTGCTTGGACTGGTGTTGGCCCCAATACTCAAATATCTCTTGGTCCATTAGGCTTTTACTGGCCAGCAGCTACTCCTCAAAACTTTAGCGCGGTAAATTCCGCGACCTTAACAGGTCTTACACCAGCCACAACTTACCAAGTGTTTATACGCGACAGTAGCGCCACCGGAAATGTAAGTCTATGGCAAGGCCCTTTTACTTTTCAAACTAATTGTGTTCCCTTTACGGCTCCCTACAGTGCAAACTTCGACGCAACCGCCGATGGTGATGTAGAAACTTGCTGGTCGCAATACAGCAGCGGTACTGCCTCTGCTTATGCAAGAGTAGAAGCTCTTAGTACTTTCAATGCTACGCAACCATTTAGTGGTGGCAATGTATTGGAAATGTATAATTCCAGCTTAACGGCAACGGATACCTTATTAGCAATCAGCCCAGAGTTTAGCGACTTATCTGCAGGGGATAAGCAAATACGTTTTCAATTAGCAAGTAATGATGCTAATGTTGACTTATTAGTTGCTACTTTAAGTACTAATGCTTTAGGTGCTAGTGTTACCTTAATTGATACCATTAACATCTTTGCTGCCAATACTTGGCAAGAAGTTATTATTCCAATTACCAACGCCAATGGCTACAATGGCAGCGATGCTTTTATAGGCCTAATACACAGTCATTCAGGCGGAACCTACGATGATATTTATATTGATGATTTCAATTATGAGGTAATTCCTCCTTGCCCGAAAGTTACCAATGTTCAGTTTTCGAACATCCTGGCTAATGGCACTGATATTAGCTTTGGAGCAAGTGGCGATTCATTGCAAATTGAATGGGGTCCTGCCGGATTCACTCAAGGAACTGGTTGCTTCGTAGAGGCAGCAAATAGTGGTCAGCTTACACTAAACGGCGCTTCTAATCCTAACTGTACTCAAAGTTTCAGTCCTGAGACCACTTATGACGTTTATTTACGCAGTAACTGTACCACTGCAGGAGACGGCTTTTCAGTTTGGGATGGTCCTTTTAGCTTTAAAACTGCTTGCGCGGCTTTTGCAGCACCCTACTTTAAAGATTTCGAAAGCGATCCACTAGATCTAGCCCCAACTTGTTGGAATTCTTATGCAACGGCTACAAGTGCCTTTGTAGAAGTGGAGGATTTTACAGGAACATCCGCTCCCTACAATGGAAGCCAGGCTCTTTATTTATATAGCGGAAACTCAAGTACATCGGGAGCAGATACCTTAGTAGCTATTTCTCCTCAGTTTTCGGATTTAACAGCTAATGATAAGCGCATCCGCTTTTTTGCTAATTCTGATGGCGCACTTAGCCAATTAATGATTGGAACACTTTCTAGCCCTTCAGCAAATAGCACCTTCACACCGATGGATACTATTCAATTTGCTGCTGCAGATACCTATGAAGAAGTGATAGTGAACTTTGATGCAGCCAATGAATATAATGGCACAGATGAGTACATAGCTTTCGTTCATACCCTCGGCGCAACTTATCAATATGTGCGTATTGATGACTTTAACTATGAGCTAACTCCTTTATGTGTTGGTCCTTCTTCAAGTTCATTAACTGTTAATTCTGTAACAAGTAGCAGTGCCGATGTTTCTTGGAGTGCAGGTGGTCAAGGTGATTTTACCAAAATCGAATGGGGCGCAATTGGCTTTACTCCAGGCTCAGGAACCTCTGCGGTAGTGCCAGGTGCAACAACTAATTATACCATAACGGGTTTATCTTCTCAGTCAGATTATGAATTCTATATTCAGGATTCATGTATTGTTGGTGGAGCAGGAGTTTATTTAGGTCCAGTAGCTTTTACTACAGCTTGTGCAGCATTGCCTACACCACACACGGAAACTTTTGATAATACTAGTATTCCAGCTTGTTGGACGACCTATTCATCTACCACCGAAAATTGGTTGTTTGGAACGAACTCTTATGCGCCTTCTACCGACCACACGGGTAATAGTGGCGTTTATGCCAATGTTGATGATTCAGAATCTCCCTCAACACCAGATGTTACTTTGGAGTCGCCATTATTTGATGTGACTAACTTAACAAACCCTGAACTAACTTTCTTCCTAGCTAGCGCGGATGCGTCAGTTACTTTAAGCGTAGACGTTTGGGATGGTTCGGTATGGAATACTAATGTATATTCTCATGCAGCAGCTAGTGCTTCTACTTGGGACTCCATTACCGTAAACCTTACTCCCTATGCTGGTAGCGGTACCTTAGCGGTGCGCTTCGTAGCAGATGAGCAAAATGGAACTTATCAAAACGACATTGCCATAGATGACGTTACCATTGCTAGCGGTCCTGCATGTCCAAGCCCAGTAGGTTTAAATTTCAGAAACATCTCTGATGTAAGCGCTACAGCTTTCTGGCCTACTAGTTCTGCAGGTAATACCTATGAAGTATGGTTTGGCCCACAAGGTTTTTATCAAGGCACCCAAACTGCTTCTGGAACAAAAGTTCTTTCTAGTACGGACAGTTTGCAAATCACAGGACTATCTCAAATTTCTTGTTATGAAGTCTTGTTTAGATCTATTTGCGGTCCTGGAGACAGCAGTGCTTGGGTTGGCCCAGTGTCATTTTGTACCTTCTGTACCAATCAGTTAAACGGGACTTATACTATTGGTGGACCAGCAGGCCCTACTAACTTCCCAACAATTGACAGTGCTGTTTCGGTATTAAACGATTGTGGTGTTTCGGGTCCAGTAGTATTTAATATTGCTGCGGGAACCTATAATGAGCAAGTAATGATCAACGACATTACCGGTGTAAGCGCAATTAATAATGTGACTTTCCAAGCCGACCCTGCAAACACAGCTCCAGTGGAGCTTAGTTTTGCAGCTACCGCTACAGCCGATAACTATGTTTGGGGTTTCAACGATGCCAACTATGTTACCGTTAAGGGATTAACTCTTACGGCAACGGGTAGCACTTATGCACGTGTAATTAATTTTACCGGGCTTAGTACTGATATTGTCATTCAAGACAATATCCTTAATGGTTTAGCTAATGCGACAACCACATCTACCAACATAGCGGTTATTATGAATAATACTACTGCTTCCAATAGATTAGAAAACTCTTCTATTCTCAACAACCAAATTAATGGTGGTAGTTACGGCATGTATTGGTACGGCGTGGGTACTACAGATTTTGAAGTAGGAAACACAATTGATAGTAATGATATTGATGGCTTCTACTATGCAGGAATTTGGGCTTACTATCAAGACACTATTTCAACCGTAGGGAATAATGTTACATCTTTAGGTGTATACTCTACCGAGTACGGTATCCGTCATTATTATAATGATAACCTTACTTCAGTTGGAAACAAGGTTGTAGTTAGTGGTACTTCCACTAGCTATGGTTATTACATTTATTATTGTGATGCCAGCTCAACCAATCATAGTCTTGTAGCGAATAACATGGTAAGTGCTCTAGATAATTCTGGAACCGCTTATGGTATGTACTTCTACAACTGTACTTATATGGATGTGTTTAATAACTCCATGTTGGTAAATGCAGGCTCATCAACTGGTGGTCACGCTGCCTACCTTGGTGGTACCTCTACTATTGGTAATGAGTTACGCTTTATTAATAATACAGTAGTAAATAGCGGACCAGGAGTTGCTCTAGAAGTGACTTCGGGGGCAGTAACCATGATATCTGCAATGAATTACAATAACTACCATGCGGTAGGTAATGATTTTGCAAACTGGGGCGGAACAATTGTGGCAGATTTAGCTGCATTACAAACGGCCTCTAGTGTGGACGTAAATTCTGTTTCTGGTGACCCCGTATTTACAGCGTCAGATGACCTGCATGCATTAGGCTCTACCAGTAATAATGTGGGAACTTCCCTAGCGGGTATTACTGTTGATTTCGACGGTGATCTTCGTTCAACTACCACTCCCGATATTGGGGCAGATGAGTACACTCCATTAGCAGGTGACCTTGCTTTCCTTAGCGGAGAATTTGTAAAAAGCTTCTGTGCTTCTACTAACGACACGGTGGTTTTTGGTATCCAAAACCTTATCGGTCCTGCAGTAAACTTTACAAACGATCCACTTACCATTAATTACACAGTAACTGGCCCAGTTAACTCTTCGGGCTCTATCGTAGTGAATAGTGGAACATTAGCTTCACAAGATACGCTAGTACTAAGAGAAGGTGGGATTGATCTATCGCTTGCTGGTGTTTATACTTTAGATGCTCATATCATTGGTAATGCTGTAAACACACTATTACTTAATGATACTTTAGGATCTGTTGATCTTGACGTAAAAACTGAGTTTAGCCTAAGTCCTCAAGTAACGAATCTGCCGAGTGCATTAGATTCGGTTGAGATCTGTGCTGAGTCTTCGTTCTTCGGTGCTGGAGAGTTCTTAATCACGGAAATCTGTCATTTTAAATTTACTACTGGGGCACCCACTACAGGATGGCCTTCTTACTTGATAGCTGATGACTATATCGAGATTACAGGTGTTCCTGGCTCAGACCTTGAAGGTATCACACTTGAACAGTGGGACGGTTCTTCTATGATAAGTACTTTTACTTTCGCTCCTGGCACTGTTCTTAGCCCAGATGGCACTGCAATTATTGCAATTGGTCAACTGGGAGCTAGTGTGGAAAGCCCATCAGATTTTTATTACCATGGAAACGGTAGTTACACAGGATCGTTTAGTTCTGGTGGAAATAATGGCCGTATATTGAAAGATGCCAATGGCGATATTATTGATGCGGTAGCGGCTGGAACTACGTATACTTTCCCAGCTTCATCTGGAGTAACGGCTGCAGATTGGTCAGGAAACTCAGGAAATCACAGCAGTACCAGTGGTATTAGATTAGAAGGAATAGATGATAATACTGCAGCGAACTGGGTGGTTTCTACTCAAGATCCTAATGTTTTAAATGCGAATGTTCCATTACCCAAACCAGCCAGCGCTCCTGGACTTACCTGGACGGAATTGGGAAGCAGTACAGTTTTAGATACTCTTCCTTGCTTTATGGCCGGCCCTTATACAGTAGGGGGGACTTACTCTTACATCGCTACTTATACAAATAGTTGTGGTACTTATGTAGATACTGTTACCGTTATTGTTCCTAGTCCTGTATTAGATGACGCAGCGATGGACACCGTATTTATTACGGAAGATGAATGTGGTGACACAGCAACGGAAGTATACGTAGCCTTTACCAACTTTGGTGCTAACCCAATTACCAGTATGCCAATTACGGTAACTGTTAGCGGGGCGGTAACAGCAACTTTAAATGCCACTTATACAGGTAATTTACCGCAATTAGGTTCTGATACCATTATGGTTGGTACAGTTAATACCACAGCGGGCGGACTAAGCTTGTTTAGTGCGGCATTAAATTTAGCAGGAGATCAAGATAATGCCAATGATAATGGTACAACTTCAGTAGACTTTGCAGATGCTTTAGCGCCAATTCCTACAGCAGCTATTGACACGGTTTGTGGTAGTGGTGCTTTTGATACTTTGTATTTCCCTGTTGGTACTGATGATACCTATTACTGGATTAGCACGGCTAATGATACCTTAGGCACAAGTGATAGTTTAGTGGTGGGGCCATTAGGTTCAACCGATACAACTTTCCTTCTTTCAGCAGTGGGTGGCGTTACTTACAGTGTAGGGCCAGCGGATAATAGCATGGGTGCAGCAGCCAACTTTACTAATCCAGATGTTCAGCAGTTATACTTTACCGCTTTACAACAGTTCACCATTAAGGAAATGACGGTTTATCCAAATGCGAATGGCGATGTACATGTAAACCTATTAGATGCCACTTCAGGTGCTATTCTTCAAACGGTAATCGTTCCAGTTACAGGGGTAACTGCTCCCGGAACTGCTCAGCGAATTTCGGTTAATATGACTGTTCCTGCTGGTTCTTACGAATTACATGGTGGTGGAAGTACTACCGGAGGTTTATGGAGAAACAGCGCTGGTGCTGCTTACCCTTATTCAGTTCCTGGCGTAGTAGATATTACTGGAAATAGCTTTGGTGCTACTTACTATTACTACTTCTATGATTGGGAAATTTCTACGGGAGGCTGTCCTAAGCCCACGGGTAGTGTTACCATTTATAATAGTGGTGTAAATGTAAGCGCAGCTTTCACTAGTACTAATGCAGCACCTACTGCCTCTAACCTTACAGTAAGTTTTGATGCTAGTTCTAGTACTGGTGCTACTTCTTACGCTTGGGATTTTGGCGATGGAAATACTGGTAGCGGAATGAACGCTCAGAACGTTTATAATGCGAATGGTTCTTACAACGTTAGGCTTATTACAAGCGGCCCTTGTGGTGTAGATACTATTACTAATACCGTTGTTATTCAAGGAATTAGTTTAGAGGAAAACCCACTTAGCCAAAGCTTAGAAGTTTATCCTAACCCTACTACAGGCGATGTATCGGTTGAGTTTGATTTATTAGGAAATTCAACAGCAGATATTCGTGTAACGGATATGCGCGGGCGTGTAGTTAAAGAGACCAATTATGATCGTCTTAATGCGAGATTCTCTGGATCAGTTTCCTTAAATGGGCTGGCAAAAGGAATCTATACTATTGAGATTCAGTCAGGTCAGTTGAAAGCTTATCGCAGAATTAGTTTGCAATAAAGCTCAGAAGCTAAATAGCTTATAATCTAAAAGCCGTCTCAATTTGAGGCGGCTTTTTTTATTGTGCTTCCCTCTAGGGCTTACATTCTTTTAGTAACTTTCTAGCAAATCTCCTCGCATGAAAAAACTAATACTGCTTTGTGTTTTGGCCACAAGCCTAAATGCTCAAAACTTTGTGAGCTTCCCCGATTCTAATGCCCGCTGGGTCAACAGTTATTCTACTTTAAACATGAGCGGGCAGTTTTATTATTACGAGCTTGCTTATACGCTTAAGTTTTGCCTTTCGGCAGAAGACACACTGATTAATAATAAGAATTACTCTAAGATTAACTATTGTGGAGCAAGCACCGCTTATTTTGGTGCGATTCGCGATACAGCCGGACAAGTGTTCGTGGTGCCCGCAGATAGCACAGAAGCACTGCTATTATACGATTTTAGTCTTTTACCCGGTGATACCCTAAAGGATATTTACTCCATAGGTTATGGTAATTATTCGCCAGGATCGGTCCCAAGATTCGAGTATTTGGGCGACACGATCAACCCATTAATTGTGTGGCAGGTGGATACGGTGTACACTTCACGAGGTTTGCAGCGAATTGTTTACCCCGGTACTAGTAATCCATGGGTTGAGGGAGTGGGTAACTCACAAGGGCTCTTTTGGGATCCATTTGCTAATATCTCCAACTTTCAAATATCGCTGGAATGTATGAGCATTGGTGATTCGATTTATTATGATGGATACATCTTTCCTCCCGCCTCTGCGCTAGCCGGCCCCTGCGACCTTAACTTGCATCATCCCTCAGAAGATATACAGGCCTTAAGCCTTTATCCAAATCCTTCAAGGGGCCTCATAAACCTCACAAACCAAGAACCAGGTATTCTAAGCGTATATTGCCTTGATGGAGAGTTGATGGAAAGTCATAGTATAGATGTTCAAGCCCATTTAAACTTAGAAGGCCTTGCCAAAGGTCTTTATATAGTGGAATTCGACAATACCCGGTTCCGATGGTTGAAAATCTAGAAGCTTGATAGTCTTTTGCTTAAAGCACTTTCGGTTGTTTCACACAATAGAGATAGAAACTATCTTAGAAATAAAGTTTCCCTATTTCGAGGTCGATGGTAATACTGCACCTAATCTCAATATCATTAAGCTCCTCAATACTCGGTGGGAAAAGCCATTTTTGTTGTTGGTTATATTCTTTAAAGTGCGCATTAATCAATTGATAGTCAGTAGTTAGTGCGCGAATTTTCACCCAAAAACACCTCGTGAAAACAAAAAAAGCTGCCCATTTATGAGACAGCTTTTATTTTGATGAATTAAACTGCCTTGCATTTCCGCCAATGGCCAGACAAGTGTTTGAAAATGAGCTTTGTGTTACCTTCCTGTATGAGGATCTGACCCTGCTAAGAATAATCGAATTCAGGCTTGCAAATTTGCCTCTTAAAGTCGTTTCAATACTAGAAACTTGATTCCTTCAATTTTCTATACTCACCTTTCTCTTCCACCGATTAAAACACGATAGCCTTAAGCTCTCTATAATACCATTGGCTGCGCTTTTAACATATTCGGCATATTGCTTACTTTCAAGCACTCAAAATAAGTTTATGTCCTTCCTCAAAAGTCTTTTTAGCCTTGCCTGCTTTTTTTTCAGTAGTACTGCGGCTTTGGCTCAAATCAGTCCCAGTTTAGAAAAGGCCATCCTAGAAAACCCCGCGGCCACCCAACCCGTTTTTATAGAGTTTTACAGCCCTTTAAATATCGACTCCCTCGCTTTAACTTTCGAGGCTAGGCAATTAAGTTCGCCTCAACGAACAAAAATCTTAAACAGCCTTTTAATGCGCCAGGCGGCTAAAAGTCAAAAAGAAGCCCTTGAGCTTCTTGCGAAAGCAGATATTTCTGCCAGCCAGTACCGTCGCTTTTATATCCTTAACGCTTGGGTTGGTCATTTGCCTGGTCAAATAATTCTAGACTTATCCCAATTACCATCGGTGCAAAAAATAAGCTGGTCTAAAGGAGCGCTTACGCTAGATGCGCCCCTAGAAACAAGTAATGGTAAAACCAATAAAGCAGTGGTGGCTTCACGCGAGCCCGGCTTAGGTGCCATTAACGCTCCTGCTATGTGGGCGCGTGGTTACACCGGACGGGCACGCAAAGTGTATATTTTCGATTCGGGGATTTGGGACGAGCATCCTAGCTTTAAAGATCGTTATATGGGTCTTCGGTCTCCCGCTAATGCCGCTTGGTTTGGTTTGTTCTCACCTACACCTTCGGGAGCTTTAAGTAGTCATGGTACCCACGTTTTAGGTACTACGGCGGGTTTAGATACTGCTACGGCAGATACCATAGGTGTGGCTTTCGGTTCGTATTGGCTGGCGAACGATTTAATAAATGCCAGTACCGCGGCAGCTTTGCCCCCACAAGCTTTCTTAATTGCAGGTTTCGAATGGGCGCTCAACCCCGATGGAGATACCAACACTATTCACGATATACCCGATGTAATTAATAATAGCTGGCGCTGGCGCGATATTATCGATACCGCCCAGTGTGGTGGTTTTGTGCCCCGCCTAATGAATACCATTGAAGCGGCCGGGATAGCCAATGTGTTTTCGGGGGGAAATACAGGTCCTAATAATGTGGGCCTCAATGCCCCGCAACGCATCAATACTAATTTGGTGAACACCTTTTGCGTAGGTAGTATCGATGGCAATCAAAGTTTCCCTTATCCGATCAGTGGTTTTTCTACGCGTGGACCCAGTCAGTGCCCCGGGAGTGGGCCTTTAAGTATTCACCCCGAAGTGGTAGCGCCAGGACAAAACGTTCGTTCCGCTTGGGGAGCCGATGGCTACAATGTTATTTCGGGAACCAGTATGGCTTCTCCGCATGTTTCGGGGGCGATTTTACTTTTAAAAGAAGCCTTTCCCCAGCTTAGTGGTAAAGAACTAATGGAGGCTCTTTACTTTTCGGCCATAGACATGGGTCCAGCGGGTGAAGACAATACTTTTGGTCGTGGGCTGATAGATGTTGATGCCGCATTTACCCTTTTAAGCCAAACTTACACTCCAGTAGATCCGCAACAAATTGATTATGATTTAGAGTTAAGCTCCGTGCTTGCGCCAGCCAGTGAGCCCTTTTCTTGCGATACCAGTTTTAGGCCTCAACTTAATTTTAGGAATAAAGGCCTGCAGGCAATTAATACTATAAATATTAGCGTTTTTCGCGATGGTGCTTTGGTGTACAATCAGCAGCTTAATACCAGTAAGCTACAAGCTATGGGCGATACCGCTTTGGTCTATTTATCCACTCCGCTCAGTATTCCTCAAGGCTATCATGTGTGGCAGTTTCATGCTAACACTAGCTTTACCGAGTACGATAGTATTAACAACAACTATTACATCCGCCAAAAGCGAATTAAAGAAGCCAGCCTAGCCTTTAGCGAAGATTTTGAAGATAGCTTGAGCATTTGGAATACGTATAATCCCGATGGCGGTTTGGGCTGGGATACCGCTAGCGTTAAGGGCTGGCCCGGCAACACCAGTGCTAGAGCCATCTACTTTAGTGATTACCTGCCCCGTGAAAGTCAGTACGATGATTTATACAGTGCTCGCTTAAGCTTAAGTGCAAATACCAAGGCCACCTTAGCCTTCGATCGTGCCTACGAAGCTAGGGGAAGTATTAGCTCCTTGCAAGACAGTCTACACGTATTAGTATCTACAGATTGTGGCCAAAGCTATAGCCAAGTTTACCAAAAGGCGGGCATTAGTTTAGCAACGGTTAGTACTAATGGCGGGAACTTCAGCCCGAACAGTCGAGCAGACTGGCTGCGCGATACGGTCGATTTAAGTGCCTATGCCGGGCAAGAAATAATAGTGCTTTTTAGAGGTGTTAATCGCAACGGTAATAATTTATACCTTGATAATATTAGCGTTTATCAGGGGCTTTGGGATCCCTTAGGACAGATAGAAAACCGCACAGAAACATTCTTAAAAGTGTATCCTAACCCTACGCAGAATTATCTCAACATAGAAACGAGCCGTAGTCTAAGCGAGCCTTTGTCGCTCAGTATTTTCGATAGTAGAGGGCAAAAAGTATGGCAGGGTGAGCTGAAGGGGTCAAGCTTTAAATTGTCTTTAGCCCATTGGCCCGCTGGTGTTTATAGTCTGATAGCGAATGACGCGGGCTGGGGGAGTATAAAGTTTGTGAAGAAGCCTTGATGGAGAAAGGAGACCGCTACGCTAATAGATGCGAGTATTGAAACCAAAAAGTCCTTAATTCCACTGAAAGCCCTAGATTTGATACTATCAAATGATACTATAACTATGCGACCTCCTTATGAAATTAACAGCAAGATTTTAGGATTAATAACAGGCATCTCCGAAAAAATTGGAGAGGTAAATGCCTCATTCTTAATAAAATCATCACCTAGCCTTCGGAAGCAGAACCAAATTAAAACGATACACTCTTCCTTGCAAATTGAAGGCAATACTTTAACTGAGCAGCAAATAACTGCTATACTGGAGAACAAAAGAGTTATCGGGCCAACCAAAGACATCCAGGAAGTTCAAAATGCCCTAAAGGTTTATGAGAATATTAGGGCCTATAAATTTGATTCTGTTCATTCCTTTTTAGAGGCGCACCAGACACTGATGGAAGGCTTAATCGATCATCCTGGAGCCTTTCGCAAGGAAGGGGTGGGCATTTTAAAAGGTTCCAAAGTTGAACACTTCGCTCCTCCTGCTAAAAATGTTCAGTATTTGATGAAAGACTTATTCGCTTACCTCAAAAATGACGAGGAAATTATTTTAATTAAAAGTTGCGTTTTTCATTATGAAATGGAATTTATTCATCCCTTCACAGACGGAAACGGAAGAATGGGACGACTGTGGCAAACAATAATTTTAATGTCTCAATATCCTGTTTTTCAATACTTGCCTTTTGAAACATTAATATCAAAATCGCAGGAAGACTATTACAAAGTGTTATCTATTTGTGACAAAACAGGAAATTCGACCTTGTTCATTGAATACATGCTTTCGGTTGTTAATGATACTCTAGCGGAGTTAATAGGAAATTCCATTTCTGTGAATATGTCGCAGGAAGACCGATTATTTCATTTTTGCTCCCTTAACAAGGTTTCATTTACTAGAAAGGACTACATGCAGGTTTTTAGGCATTTAAGTAGCGCTTCAGCTAGTCGAGACCTAAAGATGGGAATTGAAAAGAATTTATTTTCTAAATCTGGAGATAAAAGATTAACCATTTACCAGCGAAAAAAGTAATAAAAGCAAGATTAATCGCATGGTATAAAGATGGGAAACAATTTAATACTGCAACCAGATTTTCTGAGAATGGTAATTTCTGCCGTCACTCCTGGTTTGTAGAATGTACACGCCCTGATTTAAATCTCTAATGTTTAAGGTTTTACTAG
>CBFHVV010000003.1:695-68827 GCA_965658965.1 Croceimicrobium sp. | reverse complement strand
GAGATAATCTTGGGATACTTCACTTCATCGAGAATTACGGCTTTAAAAACCAACTCATTAAAAAGATGTCATGGGTAGTTTGCTTGGACAGAATGTCTATATGATATATTCTAAGTCAATTTCTGTTGACGTAAATAATCATGATTTTGAAGCAAGTTCTCTTTCACTTTCTCTTGACAAAGGATTCTTTTGCTTCCAGACAAGATGGATTGAAAAAAATGATTACGAGTATTACCAACTTGAACTATCGAAACGTGATGATCCTATTGGTATAAAACGAAGCTCAGACAATGCTTTAATTGACCCTTCTTCAATTTCAATGAAACCAGCGAGCAAAATTGAGACAATAGAGCTATATGCAGACAAGGACGAAGAAGATTGGAATAGTGAAGGAAGAGAACTAATCACGGTTAAATATGACTCAGCTTTTCTATTCAGACAAGAAGATGGGAACTCTTTTCTAATTGGTGTTTCAGAAACAATTGCTGATTTGACTCAATTCATTAGAAATGAAAAAGTAATTAAAGACAGACTGAGCGGACTAGAAAAAAGAATGGAATGGAAAAAATAGAAGCGCCACACATCAACACATATACGCAATGCCCTTCGGGACACTGCGCATAGCCAAAACGATCGTATCTGTTTTTAGAAGCAATAAAAAAGGCGACCCAAACGAGTCGCCTTTCTATCTTTTATGGTAACGCGGTTTTATTCCACCGTCACGGATTTCGCTAAGTTACGCGGTTGGTCTACATTGCAACCACGCATTACTGCAATATGGTACGAAAGGAGTTGCAAAGGAATGGTAGTTAATAAAGGAGAGAATACTTCCATAGTATCTTCTACTTCGATAACATAATCTGCCATTTGAGCAATTTCGCTGTCGCCTTCACTAACAATCGCAATAACCTTTCCTTCTCTAGCTTTAACTTCTTGAATATTGGAAACAATTTTCTCGTACTGACCACTTTTCGGTGCTATTACCACAACCGGCATATTTTCATCAATAAGCGCAATCGGTCCATGTTTCATTTCTGCAGCAGGGTAACCTTCTGCGTGGATATAGCTGATTTCTTTTAGTTTTAGCGCGCCTTCTAGGGCAACCGGAAAGTTATAACCACGACCTAGATAAAGGAAGTTAGGTGCGTCCTTAAACATCTCCGCAATCGAACGACTCTGAGCATCGCTCGTAAGCATTCGCTCAATCTTATTAGGAATTTCGTTCAATTCGTTCAGTAGGCGGTGGTAGTAGCTTTCTTTAAGCAGGCCTTTTTTATGCGCAACTTTTATGGCAATTAAAGACAAAACCGCCACTTGTGAAGTAAAGGCTTTAGTAGAAGCCACTCCAATTTCGGGGCCAGCATGAGTATAAGCCCCAGAGTGTGTTTCACGCGCAATAGTAGAGCCTACTACATTACAAACGCCAAAAATGGTTGCTCCTTTTTCTTTGGCCAATTTAATTGCGGCGAGAGTATCTGCGGTTTCCCCAGATTGGCTAATCGCAATCACCACATCTTTTTCGGTAATTACAGGATTACGATAGCGGAATTCAGAAGCATATTCAACTTCTACCGGAATACGGGCTAAGTCTTCAAATATATACTCTGCCACTAAGCCAGCATGCCAGCTGGTACCACAACCAATGATTATGATGCGACTAGCGCTAACCAACTTCTCTTGAAATTGATAAACACCATCCATTTGAATTAGACCTTGGTCTGCTAGCAGTCTTCCTCTGAGGGTATCGCCAATAGATTTAGGTTGCTCGTAAATTTCTTTTAGCATGAAATGTTCGTAGCCGCCTTTTTCGATTGAGGCTAAGTCCATTTCCAATTGATGCACGTAGTGATCAACAACGCGGTTGTCTGGAATAGAGAGAACTTCTAAATCTTCGCCACGATTAATAACGGCCATTTCGTCGTCTTCAAGGTAAACGGCCTTTTTGGTGAACTCTAAGAAGGGAGTTGCATCACTGGCAATAAAGTATTCGCCTTCGCCAATACCTACCACCAAGGGGCTACCTTTTTTAGCAACTACTACTTGATCGCTGTTAGAGATATCGAAAATAGCTATGGCATAAGCACCCACCACTTGGTTTAAAGCAATCTTTACCGCTTGCGCCAGAGTAATATTTTCAGAGGATTTTACATCTTCAATAAGATTTACTAATACCTCAGTGTCGGTGTCGCTATGAAACTTATATCCACGGTCTTTAAGAGCCGCTTTTAAAGAACCATAATTTTCAATAATTCCGTTGTGGATAAGTACTAACTCACCATTATTAGAAACGTGCGGATGTGCATTTACATCGTTAGGCTCGCCATGGGTGGCCCAGCGTGTATGACCAATACCAATATTGGACTCACCTACCGAGTCAGCCATTTTGGCTTCTAAGTCGGCAACTTTCCCTTTGCACTTTACCACCTTTAGATTTCCGTTCATAACGGCAATACCGGCGCTGTCATAGCCACGATATTCTAATCGGCGTAGTCCGTTAATTACTACCGGTACTGCGTTTTTATTTCCTAAATAGCCTACGATTCCACACATAATGAGAGATCTGTTTTAAGGTTTTGTGTAATAAATAATAACTTTTGCTTGTTCTTGCGGTTCTTTCCCTCCCCTTAAAATTGTACGGTTAGCGGCTGTTGTTCTGGTTAGTGGGGTAATAGCCATGCTATTATTGATTCCACTGTTTAAAACTGAAAACAACTGTCGGCTAACGTCAAAAACGTAACGATTGTCTCTTAAGATGCCGCGTCTTAAGTTTCCGTCGCCACCGCCATCCACTCGATAGTCTAAAATGCGGTCTCCCAACGCATTATTTTCTAGAAATCGAACTTCCATTCTCGGACTAGGAGCAACTGATGTACCCAATCCCTGAGCGGTATAAAATTCTATTAAAGCTCTATTAATAATAAGTCCCTCATTACTAAGAGAGTCTATTTTGTCCATGTCAAATTTAAAAGCCGTAACCGCTCCACCCATGGCTTGTACATAAGTTTGTGCTTCGCCATTAACGCTATCTATACTGGATAGGTCAATGCTGGCATTGCTATAGTCTTGATTAAAAGTGCTAAAGGTAATAGGCACCGTGCTTTTATCTTGATTAAAACTTAAGTCGGTAAAGGTAGTATCTAAATCATTATGATAATAGATGCGAATAAGGCTATAATTACTAGCCAGATTGGTATATAAGATACAGCCACCATTTTCGGTCTTTACCTCAATACCTTTAAAATATTCTACGAAACTATTAAAACTTGCTAATGAATCGAATTGCCCATTTCCAACATCGGCAAATTTACTTTGGAAAAAAGCTAGGTCTAGAGGAACCCGAATAGTGGCTGGTGCCAGAAGGTCTTCCACAAAAACGGTTGTTTTGGGCTTCGGCATATAATTATCTAAGCGTCCAATCTCTCGGCCTAAAGTAGGCTGGTAGTTACTAAAAAAGCTTGAGTCTTTACTAAAGCTTTGTTCCAGTTCACTTACCACAATATTCATTGGAATGGAAGTGTCACCATAGGCTTCGGTAATCCGTAGATAAAGGTTTACTGAATCAATGATGGGGTTGTCGCCAAAGTCTGGGTTTACTTGTTCGGGTAGAAGTTGAGCCAAAAGGCGCGCTTCTTCCTTGCCAAAAGTAGCACTCTCCGTTCTACCAAGTAAGCGGGTAGAATTATAGCCACCAAAATTTAGCTGACTTTCATAGGGCAGTGCCACCAATACGGAGTCAATTCCAGCAGTATAGCTAATTATAGGAATATGCAAAGTATCGGCTTCAATGGTTCCACCAATAACTTGCTCAAAACCTAGTCCTTCGGTAGGTTTTTCGCAGGCACTTAATAAAGCAAAAGAAGCCATCGTGAAAATGGCTCTTTTACTGAAGGTTTTAAATTTATTTAATGTCATAAAGGCTTAGGCAATAGATTCCTCCACGCTAATGTCTTCGTAGAGTTTCCTGATTTCCACATGTGGTTCTTCTGATTCGGTTACGTCAACCACATGGCTAACGTTTTCCTTCACAAATTCTTTCATTTCCTCAGCAAGTTTGCTGCCACTTAGTGCAACTCCGTCACAGTAAGCCATATTGGCGCGGTAAACTTTAGAAATATTCGCATCAGAGAATGCACCTGCCTCTTCATCGCTAAGGCCATCGAAGCTCAAATACTTTGGTAAGTCCTTGCTCATATTTTCTTCCACCGCACCATAAACAGATAAAACAGTTTTGCTGTGAGAAAACATCGGATCGTCGTGGTGAAACTTCTTTATATATAAAGGTAGGAAACTGGCCATCCAACCATGACAATGGATAATATCTGGGCTCCAACCTAATTTTTTAACTGTTTCAATTACCCCGCGGCAAAAGAATAAAGCACGCTTGTCATTGTCTTCGTGAAATTCTTCGTCTTCGGTGTAGAATATTGATTTACGCTTGAAAAACTCATCGTTATCAATAAAATATACTTGCATTCGCGCTTGTGGAACGGAGGCAACTTTTATAATTAGGGGCTGATCTTCATCATTAATAATGATGTTAATCCCGCTTAAACGAATTACTTCGTGCAATTGGTGGCGACGCTCGTTAATTAAGCCATAACGAGGCATAAATACGCGCACTTGATTGCTGCCACTGTTCATTTTCTTTGGGATTTCCAAGGAAGGTTTAGAGATTTCGTTTTCGGGCAGGTAGGGGTGGATCTCCTGACTCACATAAAGTATTCGCTTGCTTTCCATTATTCCTTGTTAATCTACATATTCTTTAGGGTTTGCAAAAATATAGCTTTTTTATGAATAACTCAATTTATAATTATAGCTTTACCCGCTTGAATAGCCCATAAATGCAAGTGTTTAAAAGCGCTCAGGAGCTGAGTATTTTTCATAATGGTATTTTTAGCGATGGAAAAAGCCTCGGTTTTGTTGCCACAATGGGCGCCTTACACGAGGGGCATCTCGCTTTAGCGCAGCAATCTCAGCGCGAAAACGACTATACTATTGTAAGTATCTTTGTCAATCCTACCCAGTTTAATAACCCCGAAGACTTAGCGAAGTATCCCCGTAAAGACGAGCAGGATATGGCTATGTTGTCCGAAATTAAGGTGGACGCGGTGTTTTTACCATCGGTAGAAGAAATGTATGGAACGGAGGTTAGCTCAGAAAGTATCGACCTGATTGGTTTAGATCAAGGGATGGAAGGGGATTATCGTCCGGGTCATTTTCAAGGCGTGGCCACGGTGGTGAAGCGCCTGCTTAAAATGATAAAACCCACTCGAGCTTATTTCGGGGAGAAAGATTATCAGCAATTGCGAATCATTCAACACGTTGCGGATATTTTCAAGCTCGATTCGGAAATTATCGGCGTGAAAACGCAGCGTTATCCTTCTGGTTTAGCAATGAGTAGCAGGAATTTTCGCTTATCCCCCAAGGCGCTAGATCAGTCGAAAATCATCTACGAAACAATGCGTTGGGCGAAAGATAATTATCGAGAATTTCGTCCCGATACTTTAAAGCAGGCGATTATCGAGCGTTTTGCAAAGTCACCTTTAGAACTTGAGTATATCGACTTTGCAGACGATGCCGATATGCATAAAATCAAAGACTGGAAGGACGCAAAAAGTATTCGCATCTATATTGCTGCTCTCTCGGAAGGAGTACGCTTAATTGATAATTTAAAGATTAGTTAAGCCGACTGAAAGAAGGACGTTTTTTTAATCCTTTCAATTACTTTTGCCCCATGTTAATAGAGGTATTAAAATCTAAAATCCACCGTGTTAAGATTACCGGTGCTGATTTAAACTACATCGGAAGCATTACTATAGATGAGTCCTTACTCGAAGCAGCGAACCTTATTCCTGGTGAGAAGGTTTCCATTGTTAATGTTAATAACGGCGAACGTTTAGATACGTACGTGATTAAAGGGAAAAAGGGTTCAGGTGAGATAACTATGAATGGTCCTGCTGCACGTAAAGTGCAAGCTGGAGATATTATAATTATTATCGCTTACGCTCAGATGCCATTTGAAGAAGCAAAAAGTTTTAAACCCACCATTGTTTTCCCAAATGAGAATACTAATAGCTTAAATTAAGTCTTCTTGAACAAGAGCTTGAAAAACATAGTAAAATACCTACTCTTTTCGGGTATTGGCGCGCTTTTTCTCTATCTCGCCTTTCGTCAGGCGGAGTGGTCAGAAATGCAGAAGGCTTTTCAACAAGCCGACTACAAATATGTAATTATCTCCATGCTAATGGGCTTTTCGGCTTTTATTAGTAGAGGTATGCGATGGAATTTGCTTTTAGAGCCCTTGGGTAAAAAAGCGAATACTTGGAATGCAATTCATGCCGTGTCAATAGGTTATTTTGCCAATGCTGCGGTGCCGCGCGCTGGAGAGGTAATGCGTTGTACCTCCTTACGTAGTACCGATGAAATTCCACTAGAGCGTTTATTTGGCACTGTAGTTTTGGAAAGAGTAATTGATGGCTTCATGCTACTTAGCCTTATTGCGCTAACCGTAATCTTACAATTCAGCAATTTCGCAGATTTTTTCGCCGAAGCTTTTGCCCAAAGTCCTAGTGAAGCCAGCTCAGGAATCTCTCCCAAATTATTAATTGGAGGGGCATTGATAGTTTTAATAGTCCTAGCCCTTTTACTGCGGAAAAAAATTCAAGCCTTACCCTTCTTCTCTAAAGTGAGGGATCTCTGGCAAGGCTTTAAAGAGGGCTTCGCTTCGCTAGCCAAAGTAGAAAATAAGTGGGCATTTGTAGGCCACACATTATTCATTTGGGCGAATTACTTTTTTATGATTTACGTGGTGCTTTTCGCACTTCCGGCTACAGCCGAGATTGGAATAGCAAACGGTCTTTTTGTTATGATTGCTGGAGGAATGGGAATGGTAGTACCTTCACCGGGTGGCATTGGTTCTTATCACTACTTAGTGATGCTCGCCCTTTCAGTGCTTGGAATCGCTGAAGCAGATGGCTTAAGTTTCGCTACCTTAGTGCATGGCGGTCAGTTTTTAATGACCATAATTGCCGGTTTAATTGCTATGCCTTTTATTTATCGTGCACGTAAAAAATTAAAATCTAAGTCCTTATGACCCTAAGAGAAGCTTTACGCAATAAGAAAAAGTCGGTAGCTGAGATGAATCATCAAATCAGTGCCTGGGATATTTATGGCGAACAAAGCTTAGTTCTGTTTTATGCCGACTGGCAGCTTACAGCAGAGAGCTTACATAAGCTTTTAGATTACCTAAGCTTTGCAGATAAGCTCATTATCGCGCTTCCTTCTAGCCTTAGCGATAACCGAATTTTTGAAATAGCCAACCTTGAAGTGGTTGATGGTATTCTTTCTTACGAAGATCCCCAAAGCTTAATGGCGGAAATCCCTCTGGCCAAATTTGCATTAGAAGGCTTAAGTACGGAAGGCCTTTCAGCTGATTTTAAAGCACGCTTGGCCGAGCTATAATGGCTAAGACTAAAGCTAAAACATCTCATTTTTGTCAAAGTTGCGGTGCCGAGCATAGCAAATGGATGGGCCAGTGCTCGCGCTGTGGCGAATGGAATACCATAGTAGAGGAGCTAATTCAGGCGCCCTCTAAGGCACCAGCTTGGCAAGCTTCGGCGGGTACTGCAGTAGGCACTGGTAGCAGTAAAGTTAAGGTGCGCTCAATCCGCGATACAGAGATTGTTCAAAAACCAAGGTTAAGTACTAATGATGAAGAGTTCGACCGTGTTTTAGGTGGAGGAATAGTAGCAGGTTCTGTTGTGCTAATTGGCGGTGAGCCAGGCATAGGGAAGTCTACCTTAATGTTGCAAACGGCTCTAAACATAGCGAAGAAGTGCCTCTACGTAAGTGGAGAGGAAAGTGAAGAGCAGGTGCAGATGCGCGCCCAGCGAATTGGTATAAAAAATGAGGAGTGCTATCTCCTTACCGCCACAAACACGCAAGAGATATTTAAAGCAATAAGCGATAATGAGCCTCAGTTGATTGTACTGGACTCTATTCAGACCTTGCATTCGCAGGTGATCGATTCCGCACCGGGATCAGTGTCACAAATCCGCCAGTGCTCGGCCGAATTAATACAATTTGCCAAGGAAACTTCTACCCCTATTTTTCTGATTGGCCATATTACCAAAGATGGCCAATTAGCAGGGCCGAAATTGTTAGAGCACATGGTAGATACCGTTCTTCAATTTGAAGGGGATCGGCAGCATGTATATCGACTTTTACGCTCTCATAAAAATCGTTTTGGGGCTACTCACGAGATTGGTATCTACGAAATGAACGGTGAAGGTATGCGCCCAGTGGCTAATCCCTCCGAAATACTGGTTTCGGAAAGGGATAGCGATTTAAGTGGCAATGCTATTGCCGCTACTTTAGAAGGCATTCGCCCCATGTTGGTAGAAGTGCAGGCCCTTTGCAGTACAGCGGTTTACGGAACTCCGCAGCGCAGTACAACCGGTTACGACGCACGCCGCTTAAATATGCTTTTAGCCGTTTTAGAAAAACGCAGCGGCTTTCGCTTAGGAACTAAAGATGTGTTTTTAAATATTACAGGCGGTATTCGGGTAGATGATCCAGCGATAGACTTGGCTGTTGTGGCAGCGATTTTATCTAGTAATGAGGACATTGCTTTGTCGCCTAAACTATGCTTTGCCGCAGAAGTGGGCCTTAGCGGTGAGTTACGCCCCGTGGCGCGTATTGAACAACGCATTAGTGAAGCGCAAAAAATGGGCTACGACGAAATTGTAATAAGCAGCCACAGTAAACTAGGCAAGGCAAAATTTGCTATCAAGCTTATTTCTTGTGGAAAAGTAGAAGAGGTTTTTCAGCACCTTTTCGGTTAATTAAAGGTCAATTATAGGGTCTGTTTATCGCTGCTTAGTCTAAAGCGGATAATCCTTCGTTTGCGTAAATTCTTACACTATTTTTGCATAAATCTTAGACGATAATGAGTTTTACTAAAAAAGATGTTCTAGCGGCCTTACAGGAAATCCCGGCAACCAAAGGAGGTACCAATTTGGTGGATGCCAACCACGTTAAGAATGTTTTAATATTTGGCGAAGAAGTAGTGGTGGAAGTGATTTCCGAATCACCAGCGCTGCACGTTAAAAAGAAATTAGAGGTGGATATCCTTAAGGTAATTCACGAAAAGATAGATAAGAAGTTAAAGGTAGAAGTAAAAATTGAAGTGCCTAAAGCGGCAGAGGAGCGCGCCAATCTAATTAGAGGGGAGGCGCTGCCGGGGGTGAAAAATATTATTGCTATTGCCTCTGGAAAAGGAGGAGTAGGAAAGTCTACCGTAGCGGCTAACCTTGCCATCAGCCTAAAAAACATGGGTTTTTCCGTTGGTTTAGTGGATGCCGATATTTATGGTCCGTCTATGCCTACCATGTTTGATATTGAAAATGCCAAACCGGGAACTATCAATGTAGATGGCAAAAGTAAAATGGATCCCGTAGAAAGTTATGGGGTGAAAATACTCAGTATTGGTTTTTTCGCCAAGGCAGATCAGGCCGTAGTTTGGCGTGGCCCTATGGCGTCTAAAGCTCTAAACCAATTATTGCGCGATGCCCACTGGGGAGAGCTCGACTTTATGATTATCGATTTGCCTCCTGGTACGGGTGATATCCATCTAAGCACCGTACAAGCGGTTCCTATTTCTGGAGCGGTTATCGTCAGTACACCACAAAATGTAGCTTTGGCTGATGCGCGCAAAGGAGTGGCAATGTTTAAGGTTGAAAATATCAATGTGCCCATTTTAGGGATGGTTGAGAACATGGCTTACTTTAGTCCACCAGAATTGCCCGATAATAAATATTACCTTTTTGGAGAAAATGGCGTTAAAAACTTGGCCAACCAATTGCAGGTGCCGTTTTTAGGTGAGTTGCCATTGGTGCAAAGTATTCGCGAATCGGGTGATGTAGGGCGCCCTGCGGCCTTACAAAACGGAACTGCGGCCCAAAAACATTTTGAAGAGATAAGCCGTAATATGGTTTCGGAATTAATGAAGCGCAACGAAGAATTGCCGCCAACCGAAGTTACCCGTATCACTACCATGGCTGGTTGCTCAGCTGTAAATAAATAAGCTATGGAAAACAAAGAAGATGTACTGAGACGCATAAATATTGCTCTTGAAGAAATCCGTCCTTTTTTAAAGTCGGATGGGGGCGATATCAGTCTGGTCGACTTAGATACTGAGGGTACTGTAATTGTAAAGCTTCACGGTGCTTGCATCGGCTGCAGCGTAAACCAAATGACCTTAAAAAGTGGCGTGGAAATGACTATCAAAAAGCATTGTCCTGAAGTCCACAAGGTCTACGAAGAAAGTATGATGCCCGAATGAATACCAAAGCTTTAACTAAAGTAACCATACATTTTGCTGGCGATTCTGGCGACGGAATTCAATTGGCTGGCTCGCAGTTCACTAATACCACCGCTTTGGCGGGAAACGATCTTAGTACTTTCCCCGATTTCCCCGCAGAAATTAGAGCCCCCATTGGCACAGTAGCGGGAGTTTCGGGATTTCAAATTAATTTCGGTAGCGAAACCATCCACACGCCGGGTGGCCGCCCAGATGTACTGGTGGCAATGAATGCTGCGGCCTATAAAAAGAACTTCCCCAATTTAAAGACTGGTGGAGTTCTAGTTTTAGATTCAGCTGGTTTTGATAAGAAAAACCTTCGTTTGGCCGCTTATCCGGAAGGGAGTACCCCCATTGAGGATATTCCCCAAGAATATCAAGTTTACGCCATCGATATTACCAAGCTAAATCGAGAGGCCTTAAAAGACTTAAGCCTTGGCAGTCGCGATAAAGACCGTTCACGTAATATGTTTGCACTGGGCTTTATTTATTTCCTTTACAGTAGAAGCCTAGCAACAACTATCGCGTTTTTAGAATCTAAGTTTAAGAATAAACCGGAAGTTTTAGAAGCCAACTTACGAGCACTAAATGCGGGTTATAATTACGGAGATACCATTGAGGCAATTAGCCGTTTTAAAGTGGCCCCAGCAAAAATGGCCAAAGGTGAGTATCGCAATATTACTGGTAACCAAGCTACGGCTTTAGGCTTAATTGCTGCCGCAGAAAAGAGTGGCTTAGAACTCTTTTATGGTTCCTATCCTATAACGCCAGCTTCTGATATCCTGCACGAATTAGCGGCTCATAAAAATCGGGGCGTAAAAACCTTTCAAGCGGAAGATGAGATTGCCGCTGTTACTTCTGCTATTGGGGCATCCTTTGGAGGTGCTCTCGCTGTAACGGGCACTTCTGGTCCTGGAATGGCACTAAAAACGGAAGGGATAGGCTTAGCTTTTATGCTAGAAATTCCCATGGTAATTGTAAATGTTCAGCGTGGTGGCCCTAGCACAGGTTTGCCAACTAAAACAGAACAAAGCGATTTATTGCAAGCCCTTTACGGTCGGAACGGTGAGGCTCCAATTCCTGTTATTGCAGCAAACTCGCCGGCTGATTGTTTTAGCGCGGCCTACGAAGCAGCCCGCATTGCTCTAGAGCACATGAGCCCCGTTATCCTGCTTACAGATGGATATATCGCCAATAGCTCTGAGCCTTGGAAATTCCCGCAAGCCAAATCCCTCAAAACAATTAATCCACCGCTTATTAAAGAAGCTGAGAATTACCTCCCTTATAAAAGAGATGAGAGAGCCGTGCGCGCTTGGGCTTTGCCGGGTACGCCAGGTTTAGAGCATCGCTTGGGTGGCTTGGAAAAAGAAATGGAAACGGGTAATGTTAGTTACGATGCTGATAATCACCAAGAAATGGTGCGAATCCGCGATCGTAAAGTTAAACTAATTGCTAAAGATTATCCTTCACAGACTTTAGTGCAAGGCCCAGCTAGTGGTCCCTTATTGGTGCTTGGCTGGGGAAATACTTTAGGTGCTATTCAAGTAGCGGTGGAGCAAGCTTTAGCACAAGGCTTACCCGTAGCGCAGTTGCATCTTAATTATATTAATCCTCTACCCGAAGATTTAGGTGAAATCCTATCTGCCTACGAGCGAGTATTATTACCTGAGCTAAATAATGGGCAAATGGTGCGTGTAATTCGCGATCGATATTTGGTAGCAGCAGAAGTCTTAGATAAGGTGAAGGGTCAGCCTTTTATGGCAGAGGAAATTTTAGAGAAAATTAAAAGTTTAGTATCCAATGACTGAGCCTAATAGCGCTACGTTTACCGCTAAAGAGGCGGCCAGCGATCAAGAAATAAAGTGGTGCCCGGGCTGTGGCGACTACAGTATTTTAAAGCAAATGCAAACCGTGGTGCCTAGTTTGGGCATTAAGCGCGAGGATATTGTTTTTATCTCGGGCATTGGCTGTAGTTCACGCTTTCCTTATTATATGAATACTTATGGCATGCATAGTATTCACGGACGTGCGCCCGCTGTGGCCAGTGGTTTAAAAATTGCCAATCCCGACTTGAGCCTATGGGTTATTACCGGTGATGGAGACGGCTTATCAATAGGCGGCAATCATTTAATGCACCTCTTACGTCGCAATATTGATCTTAATGTATTATTATTTAACAATGAGATTTACGGCTTAACGAAGGGTCAGTATTCACCTACCTCTGAGGTAGGTAAGCGCACTAAAAGTAGTCCCATGGGTAGTCTCGATCACCCCTTTAATCCTCTGGCTTTAGCGCTGGGCGCAGATGCGACTTTTGTGGCGCGCACGATAGACCGCGACCCAAAACATCTTAGGGCCACTCTTGAAGCTTCCAATCTCCATAAGGGAACCAGTTTTATTGAGATCTACCAGAATTGCAATGTGTTTAACGATGGCGCCTTTCTGAGCTTTAGCGATAAAAAGCAAAAAGGGGAGCACATTATAATCTTAGAAGAAGGACAGCCCTTAGTTTTTGATGAAGGCCGCAAAGGCATTCGTCTCAAGGGCTTAAAGCCTGAAATAGTAGAACTAGCGGAAGGGGCTTCTTTAGATGATTTGTGGATTCACGATAGCTATGATGCTACGAAAGCGTACTTATTAAGTCGCTTTTTTGATGATACTTTCCCACGTCCTTTTGGTGTTTTTTATCAGGAAGAAAGAGCTTGTTACGAAGACCAAATGCTAGAGCAAATCCATCAAGCGAAAGCGAAGCAAGGCGAAACAGACTTAGACGATTTATTAAGAGGAAAACGAAGCTGGACCGTAGACTGATTAGCGTTTTTAGAAACGGTAACCTACTTGCGAGGTAAAACCGATAAAACCGTCGCCAGAATTAATTAGGTTGTAGCCCAGATTGACATCGTAGCCGAGGTAGATATTATTTATAACTACCGAGTAACCGAGACCAATATCAAGTCCGGCGTATTTTTCGCCTGTGAAAACTGGAATAGGACCGGGACTAATGAGCTGTGCATCATCAAGATCGTAGTCAACATATTCGGAGGCGTAGAAAAACCCACCTTTAAAATGCAATCCTTCAAAAGCTTGACCGATGTAATACTTGAAGCCTGTTCCTAGATTAAAAAGTTGGTACTGAACGGGAATGCCCATCATTACGGTTTCATCTTGCGCATTGTAGCCTACGCGAGAATAGATTGAAAAGTGCTCGCTTTTTTTAGCTTCAATTTCCAATAAACCGCCAAGAAATAATCTACCTTCTACTGCGCCAATAACTTGAACACCACCGGTTACAAGCAGATCTTGTCCTTTTAGCTTTATTAAAACAGAGAAAAGCAGCAGCGTGATTAAAGCAGGTTTCTTCATGCTATTCGAATTAGGTTTAAATTGATTGGGCTCCTTATTTTCGTGAAAGTATGAAAAGGAATAGAGACCGACTAATCGCAAAAAATGAGGCTGAAACTACTACCCACTCCTTCTTGGCTTTGCACTTTAAGGTCGCCGCCATGCATTTTCATGATGTTTTTGGATAGACTAAGTCCTATGCCAGAGCCGTTTTTACGGGTGCTGAAAAAGGGGACAAAAATTTCATTCAACAAATCCTCTTCAATGCCTTCGCCATTATCGCTAACTTGAATTATCACGCCAGTTTCAGCTAGTTTTGCACTCAGTTCTACTTCCCCTAAATGCTCTTCGGGCATTGCGGCCAGGGCATTCTTAATTAAATTAACCAACACCTGTTCTATCATTTTTCGATCGGCCTTTAAGCCAAGTCTCTCCTGATCTAGTTTATAAGAAATAGTGCTATTGTTTTTTTGCGCACTTCCCTGCATTAAAGCAATACAGTCTTCAAAAAGGCTCTTAATGGAAATTACCTCTTTGGCCGGAGCAGGTAGTTGGGTTAGTTTACGATATTCTTCTACAAAGCTCAGCATGCCTTTGCTACGCCTTTCTATGGTGCGGCAAGCCTCACGAATATCTTCTAGGTCTTGATCTTCCAGGTCCTTAATGCTCTTGGCTTGACCATCTTCCTTAAAAAGCATGCTGCCCACTGTTTCGGATAGGGATACCACTGGCGTTACCGAATTCATAACTTCATGTGCTAAAATTCGGATGAGCTTATGCCAAGCATCGATCTCTTTTTCCTCTACTTCTTGGTTGAGGTTGCTAAGGCTAATAAGGTGAAAGGTTTCGTCTTTTAGCTTAAGGTGCTGTAAGTCAAGATAGAGTTCTGATTTTTTACCATTTATGCTATGTTCCCACAGCTTTCGACCGGTGAAGTTAAAATCACCAATAAGGTTTTTCAATTCGGGGATGCGTTCACTGAGGCGTTCCCATTTTTGAAAAGGAGGAATGTCGAGAATCTCTTGCGCTTTCTCATTAATTAGAAAAATTTCACGTTTCCCGTTTACTCCTAAAATTCCCAGGTTTATATTGCGGAGAATCTCACCGAGCAGTGCTTCTTGGTTATCTTGGCTAGCGCGCGATTTTTTAAGCTGCCCGAGTAAAAGCATAAATTCTTCCTCTAAATCTGCAAAAATACCGCCTTTGCTAGCCAATTCGAAGCGTGTGCTGTAATCGCCAAAGCGAGCGGCTTCTAAAAACTTTTTCGTCTCGCGAATTAAAGAGGACTGATAGCGCCAAAATTCCCAAATCTGCACTAAAATAAGCAAGCCTAAAACCAGAAGCGTGAAAACGAGATTAAATTTTTGCGCCAGAAATATTCCCAAGGAAATACTGCTTATTATGCCCATCAGGCGCAAGCCAAACTGAATGGGATAAGATTTAAAGTTCATATTTCTCAAGTCTTCTGTATAGTGCTGCGCGCGTTAAGCCGAGTGCTTTTGCCGCCTTAGAAATATTCCCAGAACTTTTATCCAGGGCTTTTTGGACTAGATGTTTTTCCATCTCTTCCAGATTTAGACCCACTGGCTCTTGGTCCAATTGCCCAGCTTTTAAGCCAAGATCTTCTGCTTGGATTTCTTGGTGATTTGCTAAAATCACCGCCCTTTCTAAACAATGTTCTAGTTCACGAATATTTCCGGGCCAATGATAATCGCACAGGGCATCGATGGCCGCTAAACTTAAACTAAGTTCATCTTTTTTATATTTCTTGCGGAAGCGGTCGAAAAATCGTCGTGCTAAAAAAGGTATATCCTCCTGCCTTTGACGTAAGGGTGGTACCGTAATTTCCACCGTATTAATTCGGTACATTAAGTCTTGGCGAAAGCGATTTTCATGCACCCATTCGTGCAGGGGACTATTGGTTGCGCAGATTAAACGGACATTTACTTTCAGGCTGCTATTTTCTCCAACTCTACGCAGCTCTTTGCTTTGTAAAACATGCAATAGTTTAGACTGTAAAGCCAAGTCAAGATTCCCAATTTCATCGAGGAAGAGCGTGCCTTTATCGGCGGTTTCAAACCGTCCCGCTTTATCGCTAGAAGCGTCGGTAAAGGCGCCTCTTTTATGACCGAAGAGTTCACTTTCAAAAAGATTGGGAGACACCGCGCCCAAATCTACTGTTACAAAAGGGCTTTCTTTTCGTTCACTCATACGGTGAATGGCCAAGGAGAGTACACTTTTTCCAGTGCCGTTTTCTCCTAAAATTAGAATATTAGCATCGGTGCTCGCTACCTTTTTAATGGTATCTAATACTGCTTGCATGGCTGGCGATCGACTTACTAATTCCTCTTGTGCTAAACCAGCATTATCCTCCCACTGCTTATTATTGTTGCGATAAACCTCTACTTTGGCTTTTTCTTGCGCCAGCCTAAGGGCGTTGCTAAGAGTACTCAGTAATTTTTCGTTAGTCCATGGTTTTAAAACGAAATCAAAAGCACCTTTTTTAATCGCCCGCACAGCTAGCTCCACTTCACCGTAAGCAGTCATCATTACTACTTGGGTATGGGGGCTGATTTCTAAGATATGTTGCAGCCAGTATAGGCCTTCCGCTCCATCGTTTCTTCCTTTTCGAAAGTTCATGTCTAATAGAACCAGGTCAATCTTGTTTTTGCTTAATAGCTGATTGAGGCTTTTAGGGTCCTCATTGGTGCTTACTTTTTGAAAGTGCTGCTTTAAAAAAAGTCGGGCGCTGGTTAGCACATCAGCATCATCGTCTACTATTGCTATGTGGGCTGGTAATTTCACTTAGCTAAAGTAGCTTGTCTGTTCGAAAATGAACAAGATGCTGTTCGTTATCGAACATTTAAATGCAGGGCCTATATTTTAATTAGTTGATAAACAGAGGTTTATTTTTTCGGCATAGCCTTAGCTCTTAAGTGCTTGAAAACTAAAACGTAAAAATTTATAAAAACCTCGGTAGCTTTTTACAGCAACGTTCTTTACAGCGGGTTTAATTACAGATTTGAATTTGGTTGTTTAATTAGTTCAAGTAGCAGAATTTAGGGTTAAATCGGTTATCCTCTCGTAATTAATCTCCGTCCGAGGTTTTTATTTTTTACTAATATTCTTTTTAGCATCTATAAAGTGGATTCCTTATTATCTTGGGATTTCTTTTAAATTCACCTCTTCGTTTATCGATCCCTTTACCATGATAAAGCTGCACAATTTAACTAAGATATACCAGGCTCAAGGTGTGGAAACCCGCGCGCTTAGCGAGGTAGACCTAGCCGTTAAAAAGGGAGAGTTTTTGTCTATTATGGGGCCTTCGGGCTGTGGGAAAACCACGCTGCTTAATATTATAGGCTTATTAGATTCTTTTAATGAAGGCTTATTTGTTTTTAACGACGCTAATGTTTCTGAACTAAAGGATAAAGAAAAGCTGCGCTTAAGGAAAGAGAATATAGGTTTTGTTTTTCAAAACTTTAACCTTATCGATGACTTAACCGTAAGTGAGAATATTGAGCTTCCGCTGCATTATTTGGGCTACTCCGCCAAGGATCGTCGCCAAAGGGTTTTGGAAGTTTTAGAAATGGTAGGCATGGGACATCGGCGCGATTTTTTCCCATATCAGTTAAGTGGTGGACAGCAGCAAAAAGTAGCTGTTGGGAGAGCGGTAATTGCTAAACCTAGTTTAATTTTAGCCGATGAGCCCACTGGGAATTTAGATTCTACTCAGGGTAATGAAATTATGGAAATGCTCAGCCGCTTAAACGACCAAGGAACCACTTTAATAATGGTTACTCACAGCAGTCATGACGCTTCTTACTCGCAGCGAATAGTTCGTATTATAGATGGGCAAGTGGTTTCCGAAAAGAAAGTACTGCATGCCCAGTTCTAAATTTCGCTTTGCCTTACGTAGCCTTTATCGGCAAAAGCTTTATACCGTATTAAATTTAGGAGGTTTAGCAATTGGCTTGGCGGTAGCCATTACTGTGAGTATTTATCTAAATGCTGAATTCAACTTTGATAAGCACTGGCAAGGCCATGAAAATATTTATCGTGTTAATTCTGCCTTTATCATTAATGGCGAAACTGAAGAATATGGAGCAGCAGGCTTTGGCTTAGCTCAGCTAATGGACGAGTGTTTTGAAGAAGTAGAAGAGGCCACGCATTTCTTTTCCTTCGATAACTCCGTCTACTTTCGTAGCGATAGTGTAAAGGCTTATGAAAATGAATTGATTGTAGCGGACAATAATTTTTTCCAACTTTTTAAGTGTAACTTTTTGGCGGGTAATCCGCAAAACTGCCTCGAAAAGGAGCGCAGCATTGTTATTTCTGAGTCATTTGCAAAAAAGTACTTTGGTGCTACACCTGCTCTAGGGCAAAGTTTAAATACCAGTAATTTCGAATATAAAGTAAGCGGGGTCTTTAAAGATATTCCCGAGAATAGTCATCATTATTTTAATGCCGTAATATCGGAATCAGACCTTTCACGAGATACCAGTGCGATAGTCGTTTCACTTTGGCAGGTGAGTCACTACACTTTTTTAAAAATTCCATCTGCCCGAGAGGCAAATTGGGTAGAGGCTAATTTTGATGGCTTTTATGCCAATTATATGGCGGGGATGGAAGATGCAGTGCAAGCGGAATATAAGATTAAGCTGCAGCCTATTAGTGAGATACATTTTAATACAAATCCCGCATTTGACTCTTTAGGGGGTAGCTTAATTTACGTTTATGGTTTTGCGGGAATCGGGCTTTTGGTGCTCATTTTGGCCATTATTAACTACGTAAATATGGCTACTGCGCGCAGTTTACGCCGGATTCGTGAAGCAGCCATGCGCAAAGTTTTAGGCGCTAGTGAAGGCGATATACAACTAATGATTATCGTAGAATCGGTTATCCTGTCCTTATTGGCTCTACTTTTTGCCTTTGCCCTGGTAGAGATTGGAACCAAGGTTTTACCACTTAGTCATGCGATAGACAAAGACTTGCAACTTAACTTTAAACGCGATGCATATCTTTGGTGGTTGCCCCTCTTACTTTCCATACTAACGGGAATTATTAGTGGCTTATATCCAGCTCTCAGTTTATCGAAGGTTTCTCCTCTAGATGCATTTAGTAATAAAAAAGGGCTACAGCGGCAGAACAATATTCCGCGTAAACTTTTGGTAGGTTTTCAGGTAGCGGTGTCGGTAACAGTGGTTATTACGGCATTTTTCATGTATCAACAGATGGATTTTATTAAAAGTCGCAACCTGGGCTTTAACCCCGAAGACGTTATTTTAATTACCGCACAGGATACTACCTCGGTAAGGAATTTAGAAGATATTAGAGATAATATCGCGAAAAGTGATTATGTGGAATCAGCGGCTTTAGGGGGCAGTGTAACGGGAAGAGGTGCTTATCGCGGAATATTTGAATTGGAGACATCCGGGCAAGAAGAAATGGCAAGACATTCTGTGGATTTCTTAAAAGTTAGTAAAGAGTACATAAACACAATGCAAATAAAGCTCTTGCAAGGCCGGTCTTTCCTTACGGAAGATGAGCAAGACTCCAGCACGAGCTATGCCATGGTAAATCAGTCTTTAGTTGATTTTATGGGCTGGGAGCAAGCGCTAGGTAAAAGAGTAACTACTAGCTTTAATGAAGATGGGGTGGCCATGTTGCAAGCGGTGGTTATTGGTGTAGTGGACGACTTTAATGCACATTCTCTTCATACCGAGGTGGCTCCCTTAATCTTACTTTTAAGTAAAGAAAGATCACGTGTGCTGCACGTAAAGGTAGATCCCACTAAAATATATGTAGCCTTAGATGACTTGGAAAGACGGTGGACAAGCATGGTACCCAATGTGCCCTTTCAGTTTTCCTTTTTGAGCCGCGATTTACTGGAGCTCTACCAAGAAGAAATGCGCCAATCTCGCCTTATTCTCTACCTAACGATTATTGCGATTTTTATTAGTATCCTCGGTTTTGTAGGCTTGGCCTCCTTTACCACTGGTTTGCGGACCAGAGAAATTGGCATCCGACGCTTACTTGGGGCGGGTAGGCTTCAAATGGTTAACATAGTTTTTAAAGAGCTATTATGGGTAATGCTGGCAGGGGTTTTAATTGCCGTGCCACTCGCTATTTATATTACCGAGTTGTGGCTCTCTAATTTTGCTTTTAAAACCGAGATAAAGATTTTTGTAATACTCGGTACAGCAGCTTTTACCCTAATTATTGGATACGGAATTGTGGCCTTACATTCTTTAGCCATTGCTAAGAAGAATAATGTAGACTCTTGGCGGGGAGCTTAAATTTATAGCTTGTTTAGCCGGCTTTTGTTTTATTGCCAGATTTCAATTTCTCAATGGGACGCTTTTTAACCATGCCCCCTTTGGTGTCAATAATACTATTCATTATTACAAAGGCATTATCATCCACTTTATTAATCTCCGTTTTTAATTTGCTCATTTCCAAACGAGTGATTACGGTGTAAATGATATCGATGTTTTTGGAGCTTCCGCCGGAAGGCGTATACCCATTTTTACCTTGGTATATAGTACAACCACGGCCCAAGTTGTTGGTTATGGCCAAACGTACTTCTTCGCTAAAGTTAGAAATTATGGTAACCCCTAAATATTCTTCAATTCCATCAATAACAAAGTCGATTGTTTTGGAGGCGGCAAAGTAAGTTAAGATGGCGTATAAGGCTGTTTCAATGGAGAGGAAATAGGCGCCAGTTCCAAAAATGAACACATTAAAAATGAGGATTATATTGCCAACCGAGAGACTGGCTTTGCGGCTAATGTAAATGGCTAGTACTTCCGTGCCATCTAAAATTCCACCACCGCGCACCGCCATGCCTATTCCTAAGCCTAAAAAGAAACCACCAAAGGCTGCAACCAGAATATTATCTTCGGCTACCACAGGAAAGTGGATAAACTGTATCACTAAGGCCAAGAGCATAATACTGCCAATACTTTTTAAAGCGAATCGCGAAGAAATGGTGCGCCAACCCATAATTAAAAAAGGAAGGTTTAAGAGCACCAAAAGAAGCGGAACAGGGACTCCTGAAACGGCATTGGCAATTAGGGAAATACCTGTAACTCCGCCATCAATAAAGCCATTGGGAATAAGAAAGCTTTCTAAGCCAAAAGCGGCAGAAGCTACCCCTACAGCGAGATACAAAGCGTCCTTCAGCTCGTCGCGAATTTCAATTGCAAAGGATTTTAAGTCTTGTGCGCGATTGCCTGTTTTATTAGGATAGAGAGGAAAAAGAATTTGGGCGAGCGCAGCGAATACTTGAGTCATTTGGCTTAGTTTTTTTTGCTTGATTTAGGCTTCAAGCTTTCTACAAATGTGCTAATATTCTTCCGAATAGAGCTACTGAATTGCCACCTGAAAATAGTAATTTAGTGGCCCTAAAATTAGTGCTCTTTTTATGCGTTACACCGTTTTTTTGCTCGCTTTATTATCCTTTTCGGGATGGGCCCAATCAGATTTTCAGCCTTTCCAAGATAGTGAATCTTATAGTGTTTATCAAGATTTGCTAAGCTATGAAGATGATCGTATTACAGTAAGCATCGTTCCTCCTTTACAGTTGCGGGATACCGCTGAGTTTCAAATGCCGCGCATTGTGCCCGGTACTTACGACGTTCATAATTACGGTCAATTTGTGCACAATTTCACTGCCCTTAGCGGAGAGGGAGATACTCTAAAGGTAGAAAGGTTAGACCTTAACCGTTGGCAAATTGCTGGAGCCAAAGCCCTTTATAAAATCACTTATGATGTAGGTGATAGCTATGATGGAGATTTGGAACACAAGATTTTTGAACCGGCGGGTACTTCTAATGAAGAGGATGTTTTTCTACTTAACAACTTTGGTTATATCGGCTACCTTAAGGGTTTTAAAGATCTTCCTTTTGAACTGCAAGTGCGCAAGCCTAGTGGTTTTTACGGCGGTACAGCTTTAGAAGGTGAACGCAGTGATACCTTAGATGTATTTAAGATTGCCAATTACTTCGAGTTACACGATAATCCTATTTTATATTGCTTGCCCGATACGGCTTCGGCCATGGTGGGCGATTCTAAAATTGAGATTAGCTTATACAGCCCTACAGGTATTGTTAGCGCAACAAAGTGCCTAGAAAATATTATTGATGTGCTTGAAGGTTCGGCAGATTATTTAGGAGGCGACTTGCCGGTAGATAAGTATGCCGTTTTAATTTATTGTGTTTCTTCCGATCGAATGGGGAATAGTTACGGAGCTTTAGAACATCATAAGTCTACCGTTTTGTACATGCCAGAAGTGGCCAACGAATTTTTTTACGATGGCATTCGCGATATAACGGCGCATGAGTTTTTTCATATCGTTACGCCCTTAAGTATTCATTCGCAGTACATTCATAATTTCGACTTTATTAAACCCGAAATGTCAGAGCACATTTGGCTTTATGAAGGAGTTACAGAGTATAATTCACATTTAGTGCAAATGCGCAATAAGAATTATACTGAGGAAGAGTTTATAGAGGTTTTACGCGATAAGATGTTTAGTAATGATGATTTTGACAGCACCATACCGCTAACTGTAGCAAGTAAGTATACCTTAAGCTATTTTAAGGATCAGTATTTAAACTTTTACCAAAAAGGTGCCTTGGCGGCGATGGCCTTAGACCTAAAGTTAATGACTCTCTCAGATGGTAAGATGCGCTTGATAGATCTTTTAGGGAACTTAGAAAATCTATACCCAGCCGATACTTTTTTTCAAGATGATCAATTGTTTAGCATTATTGCTGAGCAAAGCTACCCAGAAATAGAAGAGTTTTTATTGCGCCATTTTGCTGGAACAGAAACGCTGCCTTTTGCAGAACTAATGGAGCCCTTTGGATTTAGTTACCAGGCAGTAGGCACAACAGAAGGTTGGAGCTTAGGCTGTGATGAGTTTAGCTATAGCTTTGAAACTTCACGCATCATAATTGCCAAGCAAGAGGGAATTGACGAATTTGGGGAGGAGCTGGGCTTAGAGCCGCTGGATGAGTTAATCAGCATAAACGGCGATACTCTAGATATCAATAATATTGGAATGATTATGCAAAATTACCAAACGAACCTTAGTGCCGGAGATGAGGTAGAAATGCGCATTGCCCGCCCACGTAGAAAAGAGGGAGAGTATCGGTATAAAACGCTTAAAGCAGAAGCGCAGCTTATTGAATATGAGGAGTCCCACATTATTTTGCCCCTTCAAAACTTAAGTCCTGAGCAGCTGCGCATGCGTAAAATTTGGTTAGATTACTAGGGCTTAATTAAAGTGATAGGCATCACCAAAAAATTATTTAGAAAGCCTCTATTTTTGCACGAACAAAACAGATTATGGAAGAATTGATAAACAACGCTGATACTTTTTTAGTAGACGTGCGTAGCCCAGCTGAGGTAGCTGAAGTAGCCGTGCCAGGTGCCGTAAATATCCCATTGGATACAGTGCCCGCGAACTTGGAGAAATTTAAGGAAGCGAAGGGTGCGGTAGTAGTATTTTGCCGCAGCGGTGCGCGAAGTGAGAACGCTAAAAACTGGCTTCTACAAAATGGTGTAAAAGACGTTCATAATGCCGGAGGTTATCCCTCAGTATTGGCAGTAATAAAATAAGAAAAAATGAGAAATTTACTTTTAATAGCCCTTTTAGTTACGGGTCTTTCTGCTTGTGCACAGCAAGGAGGTAGTAATATAGATGTTAATCAGGTTTCCGAGATGCTGGCCGAAAATCCAGACATTGTATTAATTGACGTACGCACTCCAGAAGAATTTCAGCAAGGTCATTTAGAGGGCGCTAAGTTGATAAATTTTTACGGATCTAATTTTAATGCTGAGGTTGAGAAACTAGACTCAGCAAAAAAATACGTAGTCTATTGCCGCAGTGGCGGACGTAGTGCCAAGAGTGTAAAGGCCATGAAAAAAATGGGTTTTACCGATGTTTATAATATGAGCGGTGGGGTATTGGCTTGGCAAAGAGCTAATTTAGAATTGGCGAAGTAATATGGCTAGCTTTAAAGAACTTATATCAGCAGATAAGCCAGTTTTAATAGATTTTCATGCGACATGGTGTCAACCTTGTAAAGTCCTTTCCCCCATTGTGGAAGAGGTGAAGAAACGTATGGGAGATCGCATTCAGGTTTTGAAAATTGATATCGATCGTAATCAGGCCTTGGCACAAAATTTAGCTATTCAGGGAGTGCCAACTTTAGCCATCTACCGCAAGGGAGAACAAAAGTGGCGTCAGAGTGGTGTGATGAGTGCGGAGGCGATTATTCAGCAGCTAGAGTATTTTGCTAGTCCTGCTTAAGAGCTTTAAAGCGAAAACCTTGCGCTTGAAAGTGCTGCAAATATCTAGGTAGCACGTAGCGCAACTTTTCTTCGGCCTTCAAAGAGTCGTGGAAAACAATTATGCTACCATTTTCACTATGCTTAATGCAAGCCCTAAGGCATGCTTCTGGCGATAGTTTGGCAGACCAATCTCCCGCAAGGACATCCCACATAATTATTTTAAAATTAGCCCGACTGAGTTCCTCAGCTTGGGCTTTTTTTATGCGTCCATAGGGTGGGCGAAAGAGTTTGGTTTTAAAATACTCCTCGCATTTTAGGGTATTCTTTAGGTAGGTTTCATTGCTCGTTTCCCAGCCCTTTAAATGGTTAAAGGTGTGATTCCCTATGCTATGCCCATCTGCTAACAAGCGCTTAAAAACCTGGGGATGTTTACGAACATTATCGCCAATACAAAAAAAAGTGGCCTTGGCTTTATATAAGGCAAGCTGTTCTAAAACCCAAGGGGTAACAGTGGGAATGGGGCCATCATCAAAAGTTAAATAGATTGTAGGCTCTTTACTCTTAAGCGGTTGGCGCCAAAGGTAATTGGGGAATAGGCTTCTTAGCCAAAAGGGACTTTTATGTAAGAAGTAGCTCATAAAAAAATTGCCTCCACGAGGGAGGCAATTTAAGTTTAAAATAATTTCTAATTAAGCTCTACCAAAAGGCTGTAAGGCTTTGGCGTAGCGTTGGTATATCTCATTGCCTTGCAATGTTTCAATCTGTTGACTGTTGTTGTTCTCGTACTGATTAACGAGACGTACTAGCATTTGGAAGTAACTAGAAGCAGCGCTGATTTCATTTTGCACCATTTTTCGTTCACTGCCTTTAAATTGTCCGTAATAAGCCAATTCCTCTTCTAAGCGATCGGCAAAAGTATTTATCATACCCTTTGCTTTTTCGGTAGCACCTGCTTGATAATAGCCTTCAATTATATTGAAAACGAAGTAGTCGTAAGCAAATTTAGATTCTGGCATTTTTTCTTCGGCACGATCTAAAACGGCGATAGCTTTTTCAGTTCTCCCTTCACTAGCTAGCTGCTTGCCTAAACGACCATAAATATTGCGAAGATTGAAGGTTACACGGCGATTGGTTTCGTCTAAGTAAACCCCTTCCTGCTCCATGTTACCGAAAGCAAAATCATTCATTAGGTTATCGTACATAATATCGCTGGCAATTTTCCCAAAATCTGGTTCATTGTTTTGGCGGGGACTATATACTGGCACAAAGCGGTAGGCTAAACCTTCTAATTGGAAGTAATCATCTAACCAAAAGAATGCTTGGCTACTATTACCAACGGTTACACTAAAGTAGATAGGACGAGTCCAGTCGTTATTGGCAATTAGGTCAATTACCATTAGGTCGCGTTTAGATAGTGCGTTGCTTTTAATATTCCAGTTGATATAATCTACAATATTGCCAGTGTCGCTGGGTAGTACCACATTATTGGCTAGCACCTGCTCTTTATCAATATCAATCCGTAGCTTTTTTGTGGGGAAGTAAATTAACTCTTTCTCACCACCAAAAGCGGTGAACTTAGTTTGGTCATTATCACTTTTCACCCAGCGAATCAAGTCTTTAACATCCCAGCGTCCTTTTACACCGCGATCTTGGTAGTAAACTACGTCGCGGGTTCCCTGACGGTACTCTTCGTGCTCGAAAGAGAAAGGAACTGGAGCAGCATCGTAAACGGCCCGTTTAGCTTGATCGATATACCAATCGGTATTTAGAAGGCTGAGGTTGATGATGCGCACATCAGTACGGTAGCCTTCTACCTCTTGGGCGTACCAAAGAGGGAAAGTATCATTGTCGCCATTTGTAAAGAGGATGGCATTAGGCTCACAAGAGTCGAGATAGGCCCTGGCTACATCGCGTGCTACGTAACGGTTGCTGCGATCATGATCATCCCAGTTCTCAGCTAACATAATACCCGGAACTGCTGCTAATAGAACAACGGTTGTTACCAAGGCCATGGCTTTGGTTTGCATCTTTCCTTTTAGCATTTCAAAAACAGCCATCACCCCTAAACCAATCCAAATCGAAAAGGCATAGAAGGAACCTACATAGGCATAGTCACGTTCTCGTGGCTCAAAGGGTTTGTGGTTTAGGTATACCGCAATGGCAATACCAGTAAAGAAAAAGAATAAGCTAACTACCCAGGCATCATTACCCGCTTTGCGGTAGTGTGCGATACCACCAATCAGTCCTAAAATTAAGGGCAACATGAAATATACATTTCGTGCTGGGCTGTTTTTCGCGTGGTAATAAAGCTTGCTTTGGGGACCAAGACGTGCTTCATCTAGGAAAGGAATTCCACTGATCCAGTTTCCTTTGGTATATTCATATCGGTGTTGGTCGTCATTTTGCCTGCCCGAGAAATTCCACATAAAGTAGCGCCACCACATGTGTCCCATCTGATAGTTGAAAAACCATGCGATGTTTTTACTGAGTGGAATGGGTGCATCCATATCCTTAACGCCCGCAAACTGCTTGTAATATTTTACTGCATTAGGGTCGTCGTTCCACATACGTGGGAAGAAGCCCACAAAGCGTTTGTCAAAATTTCGGATGCTTGCTTTACGCTCGTCCGTTACAATATACTTACCCGCTTCATCATCGCGGCGGTATACAGGATTTCCGTCTAAAAAAGGCTCACTCTGATCAAGTGGCGCATTGAAAGATTGCCCGTAAAAAACGGGGAAATCTCCGTATTGCTCACGCTTATAATAGGCCAACAAAGACATGGCATCCTCAGGATTGTTCTCATCAATTGGCGTATCTGCGTTAGAGCGAACGGCTAAGGTTACAAAGGTTGAGTACCCTAAGATGATGAAAAGTACCGACAGAATAAGGGTGTTGCCTATGGGGGATTCTTTCTTACGGGTAAAGGTTAGACCATAAGCGGCTGCCCCTCCGATTAAGATTATAGTAAAGATGGTTCCTGAATTAAAAGGCATTCCCATAGAGTTAACCATGAAAATTTCAAGCTTACCAAACATATTAAGGATAAAAGGAATAATCGCCGAGAAAATGGCCCCTAATATTAATATTCCGATAAGGTTGTAGATGATAAATTTATTTCGGTTAATTTTTGTGTCGGTCTTAAAGAAGTAAACCATTACAATGGCAGGAATGGTAAGGAAAACCAAGATGTGTACACCAATAGAAAGGCCGATCATATAGGCGATAAATATTAACCAACGGTGAGCACGCGTGCTGTGGTCGATTTCGTTTTCCCATTTTAATATGGCCCAAAAGGCAATAGCTGTAAATAGAGAAGACATGGCGTAAACCTCACCTTCTACAGCAGAAAACCAGAAACTATCACTAAATGTATAGGCGAGTGCCCCTACTAGCGCACCTCCAAAAAGTGCAGTTAGGCGGGCGTCATTTAATTCACCGTATTTGCTTAAAAACTTGCGACCCAGGGCAGTGATAGTCCAAAAAAGGAATAGAATGGTGAAGGCACTACTGGCAGCAGAAAGTAAGTTCACCATTTTAGCTTGCTCCATAACATCACCAAATGCGAACTGAGAAAAGAAGTTTCCTAGTAATTGGAATAAAGGTGCACCAGGAGGGTGACCTACCTGTAGTTTTACTGAGGTAGAGATGTATTCCCCACAATCCCAGAAGCTTACTGTTGGTTCAATGGTAAGATAATAGGTGATCGCTGCAATGGCAAAAGCCAACCAGCCGAGGATGTTGTTTAGTTTCTTGTAATTCGCAAGCATGCTTGTGTCTATTAAAATGTAGCGGGGCGAATTTATAAAATAAAGCCGCTAAGAAGGTCTCAATACTTTGTTAAAACCTAATTTTAAAATTCCTGATAAATCAGTGAAAAAAACTTGCTCAGAATTTTTCACTTAGTTACTTTTGCCATCCAATTTTACAAGATGCCCCATCGTCTAATTGGCAGGACAGCTGTTTTTGGTGCAGTCGGTCGAGGTTCGAGTCCTCGTGGGGCAACCAAGTAAATTTATTAACCCTTGTTAATCAGTAGATTAGCAAGGGTTTTTTTATGGCTTGTGTTGTATTTGGGTCGAATTTTGGGATCATGCGGGATCATGCGCAAATGGGATCATGGATCATGCGCAAATGTTGTGTATCAAGCAAATATTTGAGTTAAGCGAAAAAGCAAAAATCTTAGCCTTTGCCAAGTGAGGATCTTATCAGTAGAGTCGAATAAAGAATTTTTTAGAGAAGGGCATAATATTTGGTTCTTCGGAAATGAAACTTTTCTTGGAAAGAATCGTCGCTTAATAAAAATTTATCATCATGAAAAAAATCCTAATCTCTTGTTTCGCCATTTTAATATTAATGCCTTCACATGCGCAAAGTCAAGATTTGCCAAAACAACGTGAAATTGGCCTCATATTTACCGGTTTAAATAGCTTTGGACTTACTTATCGTCAAGGGAATGCCAAAGGTTTACATCGTTTTCGTATTGCTAATATCACAGGCAATTCTTACAGTAGAACAAGCGATAGTCTTTCTAATAGTTCGCAAAGGTTCTCAGTCGATTTTAGGCTTGGTGCGGAGCGTCGCAAAGCAATAAACGAAGATTTTACTTTTCGGTATGGCTTGGACTTAGGTGTAGGTTTAGATCTACGGGATGATACTAACGAAGCCTTCTATTCCAATAATCGCAGTGAATCCACGGCTGAGTCTCAGCTTTTTTCGGCAGGCTTCAATCTGGTTCTGGGAGTTAATTACCAATTAACTGAAAAAATCCTCCTTGGTGCGGAAATCTTACCAGGTTTAAGCTATACTACTGGTCAAGAAAAGAGAACTGCTTTTTCCACCGGTAGTGGCACTCGTAGTGATCAGTTTATTGTATCAGATTGGTCTTATCAAATGCGCCTAAGCTCGGTGCTGCTTTCGGCGGTTTATGTTTTTTAGTGCCAAGCGAGAATCATGTCTTTTTAACGATTGCTTAGAATCAATACTGTCCCGGTATTTTTAGCTAGAGTCAGCCGAGCACTGGGCATTTTGATGTTCGTCCTTACTGGCTAGGGACGAAGGCTCTTAGTGTAAGCGGCAGCTTGCATACTGTGTTGGCAAAACTAGCTTAAGTGGAACTTAGAGAGACTGCTGTATTTTATTGGAATACAATAATTAACTTGGCTGTCTAACTAATCAATCCTCCAAATGAAAAAGTATAGTCTCACGTTTTTGGCTTTAAGCCTTATAATGGGCTTTAGTCTTAAAAGCCAAATTAAAACATCTGCTAGTGCTCAAACCCTAGTAATACCTACTCAGTTTAGAGCCACTTTTGCTATTATTAATGTAGAAAAGGATGCCTATAAGGCTTGGAAAAGTGCCGAAGAACAGGCGGAAGACTTGGTAGAGGATTTAAAGCAACAAAAGCACGTGCTCACCATCGACTTAGGTGAAACTAAAACTAGTCAAACCTACGATCAGGTTGAAATGGACTATATGCATCAGGCGGTGAAGTTGGTGATTATAGAAGCAGATAGCATTGAGGCTTTTGAGGAACTTACCAAAAGCATTTTGAAAGAAGATGTGATACAGTTTCAACAACTGGAATTAATTGCCCTTAACATGGATGAAATAAGCCAAAGCTTGGTGAGCTCGGCTATCGAAAAGGCGCATGCTAAGGCTCGCCACCTAGCAGAAAGCGCAGGGGTGAAACTGGGAAAAGCTAGCAGTATAGAGGTTGTGAACGAACCGACAACCACTTTTATTCGGGCAAATAAGCTTATTGAATATCAAGGACTGCAAAAAAACAAAGTACATATAAAGGCCGAGGTAAAAGTATCTTATGCGATTGAGGAGTAAAGCTATTTAAGCGACCCTTTAATAGCATCTCTAAAAATTGTGGCTATTTATCTGGCTGTTGCCGATGCCCAGCACCGAGTGCGAAATCCTATTAGAGAAAATCCAGCGTAGAAGCTAAGCCCTTTTTATTTAAATTTAGTAGCCTTCTAAAAGGCTTAGATTCTGGTGGGACTCAGGATTGAAATGGAATAGTATTGAAATTAAAAAACTAAGAAATGAGCGAACACATTAAGCTAATGACTGATAGCGCAATTGTTATTAATCGCAAGGCCCAGCTTTTAGAAGAGCAGGGTATCGCATCAATTGTTAAGAACAATACCGAATCGGCAAGGCTGGCAGGTTTTGGTAGCTTTTCGGATGATGTAGAACTCTTTGTAGCCGAAGCAGATGTAAAAAAAGCCTTGGAGCTGCTCAGTGATTCTTAAATAGCTATAATGGCTCAAGGCTGCTTTAAGCGAATTGAATCGAATAAAATTTCGTAATCTCGTCCAAATGGAACAAGAAGGTAAAGTTAGAAAGGAGCAGGTGAATAATCCTTTGCATGGTATAAAGCTTGCAGGAATATTAGATAGCTTGGTCGAACGCTATGGTTGGGAGGAATTGTCGATGAAGGTTAATATTAACTGCTTTAAGAGTAACCCTTCGGTAAATTCGAGCCTTAAGTTTTTAAGAAGAACTCCTTGGGCACGCGAAAAAGTAGAGCGACTTTACCTTAAAGCGGAAGGGAATAAGCCTAAGCGCACGAAAGACAATTAAAAAGGGCGGTCCTTGCAGACAGCCCCCTGCTTTTTGGCAGAATAGACTTTTACTTAAAACGCCATAAAACCTTTTTTACTTTCCAATTTCCAGCTTCTTTTACTAAGGTAATGTACTCGTACCAGCGTGCCACCTCAGTGCCCGTTTCGAGGGTAACTTGGGCTTTATTATTTTCTATTTTAGTAATGGTAACCGTGTTTTTTTGCTTTTCTGGGGCAACTTGCTTTTGTCCGGACATTAAGCGTTTTAAATCTTCAATATCCTGTTTGTGACTTAGCCTTCCTTCTTCATTTACAATTTGATTGGAGAAGTCTTCGTGCAAAACAGTGGTCATTTCCATAAAATCGCCCGCATGATAGTTTTCGATATAGGTGAGCACGGTATTTTCTAGCGCTTTTATAGGTTCTCCTATTGCAGAAGCGCGGCTAAAGTTATTCTCTGCTTTAAGGCGCTCGGGGCTGAAAGCGTTAGAACTAAAGTTAAGTATCATAGCAAGAATAAGGGTGGCTAATTTTTTCATGTGTATTTGGCTTTGATTAAGGCTGCTAAAGTATGTAAGTGTCTGGATTGTAGGTGTTAATGAATTCTTAAAGCGGTTTGGACGGTGGTTCTTAGTCGGTGATTGGTGGAACCTTAGGGATGAGTGGCTATTAAGAGGAAGGTTTGAAGTTTAGGGGAAGCTTGTACCAGGGATAGTAGGGGAAAGCCCACAGGCAGCGAGCGAAATTATTTTGCCACGAGGAGGCATTAGCCCCCGCAGGGCTTAAATAATAAGCATTAGCGGCCGAGGACTTGAACCGGATAGCCCGGCTGGTACCCAAGCAAAAAAAAAATCCCTCGCAGAGGAGGGATGAAAAGTATAATTAAGAGGGCCTAAATTTTATTAATTTTTAGGGTCTTTCTGGTTTTTACTGGCTTCGGCTGGGGAGTGCTCGGGTACACTGCATTGGCCGCCCGCGCAACCGGTATTACTAAGGGCCTGAAATATTAAGAAAAAAGCAAAACCCGCTACTAGGCCATTTTCATCGCGATAAGCGCTATAAGCTACTGCTAGACCAATGCCTAATCTAAGCCAGCGGCTAAAGCTCCAAGGGCTGCGAATAACAGTATTTATTAATTGCTCTTTAGTACTCATGTTTAATACTGGGCCTTAAGGTTTTAGACTTTTTGGGCTTGCATATAATTTACACTGAGCCATGAGCCACCATTGTAGCATTCCAGACCTTGGCTGCTTAAAAACTGTTCTGCCATGCCGCTTCTGCCGCCACTGGCACATACTAGAATGAGCGGTTGCTTTAAATTTTTACAGTCGGAAACTCGATTTTGAATTTCATCGAGGGGTATATTGATAGACTCTGCAACATTCCCACCCATAAATTCACCTCGTGAACGAACATCTACAACGGTGCCTTTGCCGGCATTAATTAATTCCTGAAGATTCATTTTTCTTTTTTTTAGAGTCCAACATGCTTAGTCCAATTCCGCCCATTAAGGCACCGTAAAGGCTAGAGTTTAAAGGGTCTCCGGTTATGGTGCAGCCATCTACGCAGCCAATCTGCTGGTAGTAAAGGTAGCCGCCAAGTAAACCTAAAACGGTGCCGATAAAGGCAAACTTATTACTGCTGATGAAGGATTTTATCATTTTAATTTCTTGCTGCAAAGGTCTTGGTCGTGAAAAGTATGGGCAGTGACTTAAATTACTTTTCTTTTTCAAAGCTAGCCTAAAGTTTTTAGCTAAGATCAAATACATAAGAGCGCTTTGCTAAAATTTATGATCTTGAAATTAGTTACTTGTCCTTTATATTTACTTCAGCTGCACTAAGTTTGTAAAAAACACCTTGATGCGTAAACTAATTTTTTTCCTTCCTCTAGCGTTTTACTTTTCATGCACAAATTCGGCTCCGGTGGTGGAAAGCGATAAGCAACAAAGTCCAGCTGGTATTGTAGTGCCAGAGGGTTTTAAAGCGGAGGTATATGCCGATAACTTAGGTTCGGGCAGGCATTTGGCGGTGGGTAAAAGTGGTGACCTATACGCTCGCCTTTCTGCTGCGGATAATGGGAAAACTATAGTAGCAATGCGCGATAGTAATGGCGATGGCCGTTTAGACCTTACTCAATATTTTGAAACGATAGAAGGGGGGACAGGAATTAAGGTACACAACAATTATTTATACTTCAGCACAAACGATAAAGTGTATCGTCGTGCCTTTAAAGGCGATGAATTAGTGCCTTCGGGGGAGCGTGAATTGGTTTTAACCTTAGCCAGTCAAAATCAACATGCAGCCAAACCATTAGCCTTCGATAATCAGGGCAATATGTTTGTAACAATCGGCGCGCCCTCCAATGCTTGTCAAAATCCCGATCGGCAAGCGGGAATAGTAGGGCAAGATCCTTGTCCTTTATTAGAAAGTTCTGGTGGCATTTGGAAATTTGCCGCAGATCAGCTTAATCAGACCTTTGCCGACGGTGAGCGTTATGCAACAGGAATTAGACATTCTGTGGGAATTACCTTCAATACCAAGGATCAAAAACTTTATGCGATGCAACATGGTCGCGATCAATTGCACCAGTTTTGGCCAGAGCATTTTTCGGAAAAGGAGAGCTCCGAATTACCGGCCGAAGAGTTTTTAAGAGTAGAGCCCCAGTCGGATTTTGGCTGGCCATATTGTTATTACGATTGGAAAAAACGCAGCAAATTGCTTAACCCAGAATACGGTGGCGACGGCGATAGCATTGGCCGTTGTAGCGATGCAGATTATCCCTTAATGGGTTTTCCTGGCCATTGGGCTCCAAATGCTTTGGAGTTTTACCAGGGTGAACAATTCCCCGTAAGTTATAAAGGCGGCGCTTTTATCGCTTTTCATGGTAGTTGGAACCGTGCACCTTTTCCGCAACAAGGTTACCGCGTAGTTTTTGTCCCCTTTTCGGGAAATGAACCCATAAGTGGGTATCAGAATTTTGCTTCTGAATTTGCAGGTCAAAGTAATGATCCTAGCTCGCCGGCAGATGCGAAATACCGCCCTTGCGGTTTAGCAGTAGACGAAGCGGGATCTTTGTACATTATCGATTCAAAGGAAGGAAGAGTGTGGCGCATCAGCTACGCTTCTTAGAGAACTTGATAAAACAAATAAACAAGGCTAAAGCCACTTAAAAATACAATGCCAGCGTAGCTTAGCCAACGCATACCCAGCCCGGGTCGGGCAGATCGATCTTCTAATTTAAGGACGAGGCGAAAATTAATAATGGCGATTATCGGAGCAATTAAAAAACTGATGCTAGTGGCAATATCTACCAAAGTTTTTAGCGAAGAGCCAAAGAAGTAAATTACCACTAAGGCTCCAATACCGATTAGTAAAAGGAGCAGCGTATAAAGCTTATCCCGCGGCTCATCTGAAGCTTCTTGATTTTGCATGAGGATGATAATACGGCTTCCCGCCCGCCCATAGCCATCAAAAACGGCGATACAGGTGCCAAACATTATGCTAAAGGCAGATGCAGCAATGAGGATTTCACTCCAGTTGCCAATGCTCTCGGTGTAAAGTTGAATGATATCGTTGGCAAATCCTGCGGCGCTGGCACTTAGGCTTTTCCCCGTTCCGTACACTAAAAAAGCCCCTAAGGTTAAAAAGCAGGGCGCCAAAAATGCGCTGAGCCAATAGCCAAATCTAAACTCATTTAGGGTTTCTTTTAGGCTAGGTTTGTAGCCGCTTTCTTTAGCGCGAGCAATGGTCCACAAGCTAGACCAAGTTGAAAGGTCTACAGCAGTGGGCATCCAGCCCATTAAAGCAATTAGAAATAAAAAACTGCTGCTGGATGGATTCAATACATCTGCTTCAAAAAAGTGGAAGTCGTAGTTTTTGGGACCCTGCCAAAGACTAATTACAAAGGCACTTAAAGTAGATACCAAAAGTACTGCCCCGATTACTTTAATTAAGCGATCGAGTACCTTGTAACGACCGAGCACGAGAATGGCAATACATAAAACGAAAATAACAGCGGTGCTTATTTGACTGCTTAAAATATGCTCTAGGCCGAAAAGCTGGTGCATGAAGCCAGCGGTAACGGCACCAACTGCGGCACTAACGAAAAACATACTGCTAAGGCTTATTCCAACATAGAGTAATAACATCCAGTGGCCGGTACGTTTATAGCCATCAATTAATGATTCGCCCGTGGCGCTCGCATAGCGCGCTCCGTACTCAAAAAAGGGAAATTTTAAAACATTGGCTAGAATAACTGCCCATAATAAGGCAAAGCCATAGTCTGCACCGGCACGCGTACTTTGGACTAAGTGACTTACGCCAATAGCGGTACTAGCAAAGAGAATTCCCGGACCGAGTGACTTTAAGAATTTGTTCATTTTTAATTTTATCGTCAAAGGCGCATTAATTTAGCCAAAGGGTAAAGATAAGGGTCCAATTAAGTGAATATATTTGCCCTCTCTCAAAAATAGCACGATGTCTGAAAAAATATTAGTTCTCGGCTCTTCTGGCCAAATAGGAACCGACTTGGTAGAAACGCTAAGAGCCAATTACGGAGCGGATAATGTAATCGCGTCTGACCTAAGACAACCGTCGGCGGAGCGCTTGGCACAAGGTCCTTTTGAAACGCTTAATGCCCTTGATGCAAAAGCCGCTTTTGAAGTTATTAAAAAACATAAGGTTACTCAAGTTTACCATTTAGTGGCCATGCTTTCTGCTACAGCAGAGAAGATGCCTTTAAAAGGTTGGGATCTAAATATGCAAAGCCTATTCAATTTTTTAGAAATGGCCCGCGAAAAGCACTTCAAAAAAATGTATTGGCCCAGCTCTATTGCTGCTTTTGGTCCAAATACACCCCGTGAAGCCACACCGCAATTAACCGTGATGGATCCCGGTACTGTTTACGGAATTAGTAAGTTGGCGGGCGAGCTTTGGTGTGAGTATTATTTTAAAAAATATGGCGTAGACACTCGGGGCTTACGCTATCCTGGACTTATTTCGTATAAAACAGAGCCGGGCGGTGGTACTACCGATTATGCCGTGGATATATTCCATAAAGCAGCGAAAGATCAAGACTTTACTTGCTATTTGGATAAAGACACTAGCCTCCCCATGATGTATATGCCTGATGCGATAAAGGCTACGATTGGTATTATGGAAGCTCCAGCGGAACAAGTGAAAATTAGAACTTCCTATAATGTTGGTTCTTTTAGCTTTAATCCTGAGGAGTTAGCGGCGGCCATTAGAAAGGAGAAACCCAATTTTAAGATGGATTATCAGATCGATTCTCGCAACGATATTGCTAAGGGTTGGCCTTCTAGTATTGACGATTCTGTCGCTCAAAAAGATTGGAATTGGAAGCCAGACTTCAGCCTCGAAGATATGGTGAAAGATATGTTGAAGAACCTAGGCTAAATATTTTGAAGTCTTAAAATGGTTTTTCTGCCTAATAATAAGCGGTAATATAGATTAATGCGCTGGGCGTAAAACTGAATATGGATAGGCACGCGATAGAAAAAACGCAAAAGGGAAACTTAGCAGAAATTAAAGGGAAGCGCAATTTGTTGGTTTCCTTTGGTGGTATTCATCAAGGTTTGGGAATGCCAGTTTTTGAATTCTTTAAATCGCTAACTAATGTTGATTGCGATAAGGTCTTTTTGCGAGATTTTGAGCGTGCTTGGTATCAAAAGGGGCTTGATGCAGAGATGAATCATATTGATAAAGTGAGGGACTATCTTTATGAATTAATCGCCCAAAATAACTACCATAAAATTTGCTTTTTAGGCAGCTCCATGGGCGGCTATGCGGCCATTCTCTTCGGAGCCATGCTCAAAGCGGATAAGGTGATAGCATTTGCTCCGCAAACTTTTATTGATAAAATAAATCGCCTCAAATATTACGATCGCCGTTGGTCGGAGGAAATAAATAAACTGCACGCTTTCCCGGCTAGGCGCAAAGAATACTTTGATTTAAAGAAGTATCTCGCCCAAGTGAAAGACTTTAAGACCGAAATAGCACTTTATTACGCCTCCAGCGATCGACTGGATAAAAAACATGCGGAAAGACTTAGCCACCTTCCGCAAGTAAAGCTTCACCCTCAGGCCAATGGAGGCCATGAGGTCGTAAAACACATCCGCGATAGCGGTGAGTTGGATCAAATTATTCGCGCCACTTTTCAGTAAGGGGACTTAATCTTTCGATAGGTAAATACTTAAACTTAAATCGGCATTGCCCCCTAAAGTATCGGCTTGGTAACCGGTACTAAGAGTTATGCCTGAAGCAGTTCTATCACTTACACTGTAAACCCGAGTGCCAGATACTGCGTCTTTAATTCTAAAACTATTTTCGTTGATAATTTCAAAAGTGCCTGCACCGCCTGCGTAAATTGGGTACTGATTTGTTTGTCCACCAGCACTTACTTCCATTTTAGTGCTTAATGCGTAGGTGGTAGTTTTGGTGAAAGGCTCAAAAAGAAAAAAGCCTTCTGTCTCGGTGCCAGTACCACTAGTAGGGATGTTGCCGAAGCTATTGCTTACACTGCCATTATAATCGGCGCGCGTAACATTAAAGTTGCCGCTTAAAAAAGAAGATAGAGTTGGGTTGCCATTGTCATCATCCTCTTTAGAGCAAGAATAATTTAAGCTGAGGGCCATGGCAAGAAGGCCGAAACGTACTAATAATTTCATAGCAAATATTTAAGAGAGCAATTTACTTAATCAGACCCTAGTTTCCCCTTTTTTAAATTCCAAAACAGTTATTTCGGGCCAAATTCCCACTCTTCCTGGGAAGGCCAAAAAGCCAAAACCACGGTTTACATAAAGATATTTCCCCATTTCTTCATATAGTCCTGCCCATTTAGGGTAGCGGTATTTTACCGGGCTCCACTTAATCCAACCCGGAATTTCAATGCCAAATTGCATGCCGTGCGTATGGCCACTCAAGGTGAGGGACATTTTTTTAGGGAATGTTTTTACAATTTGATCGAAATGCGAGGGGTCATGTGAGAGTAAAACGTGAAAGTCGCTGGCACTAGTGTTAGCGGTAGCTTTATCTAAATCTCCGTGCTGCACAAAACCCCCGGTTCCCCAGTTTTCCACACCCACCAAACGAATCGCAGCGCCGTCTTTTTTAATTAATCGGTTCTCGTTTCGCAGTAAATCGAAGCCCATCTCTTGGTGCGTGCGATAGAGTTGTTGCATGTTTTCTTCTTTCGCTTCGGCCGATGGCCAAGTGGTGTAATCGCCGTAATCATGGTTTCCCAAGATGGAATATTTACCCATGGGAGCCCTTAATTTTGAAAAAACTTCTTTCCAAGGTTCCATTTCATCGGCGCGATTATTTACTAAATCGCCTGTAAAAACAATCATATCACTTTCTTGCTGATTTATGAGGTCAATGCCGTAGGCGATTTTTTTGGCATTGTCGAAGCTACCACTGTGTACATCCGAAATTTGTGTAAGCGTAAAGCCCTCAAAGGCTGCCGGCAGATCGGGAAAGTATAAAGTTTTCTTCAAGACCTTATAATTGTATTTACCCTTTATAACCCCGTATAAAATACCGGCAAAAGGAATAGTGGCAAGACCAATGGCAACTTGGCTTACAAATTTTCGGCGGGAAGGAAGGAAGGTTTCGGAAGCGGAGCCCGAAAATTGTCCAGCTAAACCTACTAGTGCGCGGGTCACATCTTCCGTAAGGAGAAAAAGACTAACTATTAATTTGGGTACAAATAAGAGTACGAAGCTCGCCATAACCACTTTAAACACGGGGTTTTGTGGTCCTGCACTGCGATCGAAGGATAGGATGGTGTAAATAACCATCAGGATGAAAATGATCGAGACAATCCAATAGCCATAACGCAGCCAAGAATGATCGCGTGATAAGGTTTTAAAGGCTTGATAGGCATAAAAGTCTACGACACTTAAAAGTACTAAGGGAATTAAAATTCGGAATAACACGGGCTAATTTTTAAGGAAAAACCCCAAAGGGTTTAAATTGTGCGGAGCGAAAGTAAAGTTTTAAGGCGATTGATTTTCAAGCAACTATTAATTGGCTTTAAACCTGGCGAGAATGCCTCAGTAAAACTGAGCTTTAAACCTTATTTTCGTACTTCATAAAAATTTCTATGTCCAAGCCAACATTATATTTACTCGACGCATTTGCACTCATATATCGCTCCTATTTTGCCTTTATTAATAACCCACGAATTAACTCTAATGGCTTAGATACTTCAGCTATTTTTGGTTTTACTACCACCCTGCTGGAAATCCTAGAAAAGAAAAACCCTTCGCATATTGCCATTGTATACGATACTAGTGCGCCTACCGTGCGACACATCGAATATGAGGCCTATAAAGCCCAACGTGAAGAAACCCCAGAAGGAATAAAAGTGGCTTTTCCTTATATCCGTAAAATGGCAGAGGCTTTCAATATTCCTTTTTTAGGCGTAGATGGCTACGAGGCAGATGATGTAATTGGCACCCTCGCCAAACAAGCCGAAAAGGAAGGCTATGAGGTTTATATGATGACGCCTGACAAGGATTTTGGGCAATTAGTAAGTGAGAATATTTTTATGTACCGCCCGGGTCGCAGCGGCAATCCTGCAGAAGTATGGGGCGTAGAAGAAATTAAAGCCAAGTTTGATATTGAGAATGTAGACCAAGTAGTGGATTATTTGGGGATGATGGGCGATGCGGTAGATAATATTCCTGGTATTCCCGGGGTAGGGCCAAAAACTGCTTCTAAGCTTTTAAAGCAATATGGCTCAATGGAGGCCATGTACGAAAAGGCGGAGGAGATAAAAGGAAAGTTGGGTGAGAAAATTCGCGCTAATGAAGAACAAGCCTTGCTTTCTAAAAAACTTGCGCGGATAATTTTAGATGTTCCCATCGAGTTTGAAGAAAAAAGTTTTACGAAGGATCCAGCCGACGTAGAGAAGATTCAGGAGCTTTTTAAAGAGTTGGAATTTAGAACATTATCTCGCCGGGTTTTAGGGACAGATGCTACAGCAGATGCGCCCAAAGGCGATGTTAAAATTGCCAAGAAGGATACCGGTGGTCAAATGGATATGTTTTCTGCGCCTAGCGAAGAGGGAGAGGCAGGCAATGTAGAAAGTGGTCTTCACAATTTAGAAAACAGCGAGCATCTTTATCAATTAATACAGCATCCGAAAGAGCGCCAACTTTTATTAGAAAACTTACTCAAACAAAAGTCGGTTTGCTTCGATACAGAAACTACTGGGCTAGATGTGCAGAAAGCAGAATTGGTAGGCTTGGCTTTTTCATATAAACCCGGCTTGGCCTATTATGTGCATCTACCGCAAGGGGAGGAAAAAAGTATTTTAGAAGAGTTTAAAGCCTTTTTTGAAGATGAGGAAATTGAGAAAATCGGTCAGAATTTAAAGTACGACCTCAGTGTTTTGCACCAATATAAGATGCCGGTAAAAGGGCCTCTTTTCGATACCATGTTGGCTCATTATTTAATTAATCCCGATATGCGTCATAATATGGATATTATGGCGGAAACCTATCTTAATTACCAGCCACAGCCTATTGAGAAGCTGATTGGTAAAAAGGGTAAAAACCAAAAAACCATGCGTGAAGTAGATCCTTCTTTAGCGGCTGAATATGCCGGCGAGGATGCAGACATCACGCTACGCTTGGCCCAAGTTTTTAAGGAAAAATTAGGCGATAGTAATACTAAAAAAGTGTTGGCGGAAATTGAGACCCCCTTACTCAAGGTCCTGGCCAAAATGGAAATGGAAGGCATTAACTTAGACCGAGAAGCCTTAGCGACTTTATCGGAAAAATTAGCCGAAGACATTGCCAATTTGGAGCGTGATATTCATGAGCTTTCGGGTAATCCCGACTTTAATATTGCTTCGCCTCGCCAGTTAGGAGAGGTGCTTTTTGGGGAAATGCAATTGGTAGATAAGCCCAAGAAAACCAAAAGTGGACAGTATGCCACTGGTGAAGACATTTTGCAGGATTTGGCGAAAGATCACGAGATCATTCAGAAGATTTTAGACTACCGTCAAATGGTTAAGCTAAAAAGTACTTACGTAGATGCACTTCCTGATTTGGTGAGCGACTCCACCGGAAGAATCCACAGTAGCTTTAATCAAGCAGTGGCAGCCACTGGTCGCTTAAGTAGTACGAATCCTAATTTACAAAACATTCCTATTCGTACCCTGCGTGGGCAGGAAGTGCGCAAAGCTTTTATTCCGCGTGATAAAGACCATGTAATATTAGCGGCAGATTATAGTCAAATTGAATTGCGTTTAATTGCCCAACTGAGTCAGGAAAAGACTATGATGGAGGCGTTTATAAAAGGTGAAGATATTCATGCGGCAACGGCGGCTAAAGTGTTTGGGGTTTCCCTAGATGAGGTAAGTCGCGAAATGCGCAGTAATGCTAAAACGGTAAATTTTGGGATAATTTACGGTGTTAGCGCTTATGGCCTTAGTCAGCAAACAAGTCTTAGCCGTGGTGAGGCAAGCGATATAATTAAAAGTTATTTTAAAACATACCCCGGTATCAGGGATTATATTGAGGCACAAAAGGATTTGGCCCGGGCGCAAGGTTATGTAGAAACCATGCTAGGCAGGCGCCGCTATCTGAAGGATATAAACAGTAAAAATGCGGTGGTACGAGGGCATGCGGAACGTAATGCTGTAAATGCACCTATCCAAGGCTCGGCGGCCGATATTATAAAAATCGCTATGATTAATATCGATGAAGCTTTAGAATCGTATAAAACTAAAATGCTGCTTCAAGTGCACGATGAATTAGTATTTGATGCACCAAAAGAAGAATTAGATGAGGTGACTAAGCTTATTGTGGATAAAATGGAGAATGCGGTAAAAACAGAAGTGCCTCTATTAGTAGAAAGTGGTTTTGGTGCCAATTGGCTCGAAGCGCATTGAGTTTAGTACAAAAGCGCAGCGCACTTAGGACTAAACTCAATTCGGCTATTCTTTGCGGTTCAGAACTCCTACAAATAGGTGGAGTTCATTTCCATAAATCACGCTCTACTGCGCAGCGTTTCCGCCACTTGACCAGCCAAGAGTTTGAAAATGAGTATTGTGTATCTGTCGTTTATGAAAATCTGACCCTTGCTACGAAGCATCGAATTCAGGTTAAGAGGTAGTTGCCCACAATTCTTACTAGACTGCAGAAACCTGTGGTCCTAGGAATAAAGTAAAATGACTAAGCTGAGTTACCAACTACTAATTATAAGATAATCACAGTGGAAAAAGTAAATGCTAAAGAAATTATAAATAGTTCAGTCAAATCACTTTTTGGTGCGGTACCCTTTGCTGGTGCAGCTTTAGATGAATTATTTTTCGAATATAACAGCCGAGTTAAACAAAAACGGCTTAATGATTTTGTTCAGATACTTGCAGATGGGTTTACGGAAGAATCGAAAGTAAATCTTGAAAACATTAAGACCGAAGATTTTAACGACCTTTTTGAGTCAGTTATTAGAAGGGTAGTTCAAACAAAGTCTAAGCTGAAACAGGTAAGGTTTAAAGATATTATTATTAGAGAGCTTTGCGAACCTACTGAGAGAGCCGAAGTTATTGACCATTACTTAGATTTGATAAGCACATTAACCGAAGAGGAGATAACAATCCTTTATCATCATAGATACTTTGATAAGGAATTTGAAAAGGAAATCGATCTGCTAAATCTTCTTCATGACAATTTAAAGTCATTAGAGCAAAAAATGAAAGAACAGAGTATGACATTTGGTGGTTCAGAGTATGAAAAGCCGCGCAACCGAGTAAAAGCGGATCACGAAAGTCAGAAAAAGAAACTAAGTGCGTACGATAAATATCGTTTTGCTGAATTTTACAATATGGATGAAAAGAGCTTTCTTTTTTACAAACAAAGATTAGTCTCTAGAGGGCTCCTTATTAACAACCCAAGAAACGTAATAAGCTACGCTCCTTTTACTAATATGGGAATTACAGAATTTGGGAACGATTTTATTAAGTTTATTAAGAAATGAAATAGAAAACTGTGGGCAACAACAAATAAACGCAAGGCGGTCATTTCCGTTTTTAAATAACGATATATCTTTCAAATAATAAGAGCGTACTTTAAATACAAATAATCTATACCGCCCAGACGTTTATTAGAACCGTTAGAAGAACTCCTCTTACTTATTAATAAATATGGCCTCAAGGGAATAATCCTTGGAAGTTACAGTCAAAGTTTAAGTTTATTGGCCAATACCTAGTACTAAAAAAGGGTCCTTCAGAAGATATTCTAAAGAACCCTTTTTTTGTGTTCAGTTTTTTTTCTATTCGATAATTAATTTCTCACTAATGCTTGTCTTATCACCTTGTATAGAGATAAGGTAAAGGCCAGGAGTGAGGCTTAAATCTAGGTTTAAGTCTAATTTTGAATTTTCGGTAGCCAGTTTTTGGCTGTGAACCAATCTACCGCCAAGGTCAATAATTTTAAGGTCCAAGCCACGGTCAAGAAGATCACTAAGCTTAATATTCAAATGACCCTTACTAGGATTTGGATAAATCTTAAGGTCGGTTGCGCCAAACTCGGCTAAGCTTACATCGGTTCCTTGTCCAAAACGAATGTTATCAATGTAAAAGTTATTACCGCCACCATTATTAAACACAAACTTTATTAAGATGGGATCATTTTGAATGTAGGCATCGAAATTTATGGTTTCGGTACTCCAATCATTCGGGCCTGGAACAAAGTTACCCGTAGTATTAGCGGCTGTGCGTAATCTACCACTATTGTAGAAGCGCCTTCTATTCCAAGTGGCACCGCAATCGCGTGAAACAAATACCTCCAATTCGTCGGAATCATCATTCGCTTGTGCAGCAAAGGCAAAGTCGAAAAATAAGTTAAGGTTAGAGCCACCTGCAGTAGCGATGGCTGGTGTAATTAATTCATCAATACCGCCTTCGGCAATGCGATTGACCTTTTCTAGTACTAATGAATTACTTAAATGTGAGCCAGCTCCGCCGAAAGGCTTAAATGGGTTTTGATCATAATCTTTAATGGATACAACCATGGGAATGCTTCCTGACTCAAAGCTTTCCACCCAAGTGAGGTTAAAGAAAGGGTTAGCAGAACTTTTAACACTAACATATTCAGTAAGATTTACGGTATTGGAGCCTGCGCTATTGCTAACGGTTAGGCTAACATCGTATTTCCCTGGTGCGGCATAAGAAACAGTAGGGTTTTCTAGGGTAGATGAACTTGGGGTTCCACCCGGGAAAGACCAAGACCAGGAGCTTGGGTCACCATTTTCTGAGATATCATTAAATTGTACTACTTCATTTATACAAACCACGGCTTTTTGACTTTCTAAGGCAGCAGTGGGGGTGCAGCTAGGAGGATTAACTACGCCAGTGGCGATAAGGTTAGATTGAGATACTAGTGTGGCTCTTAAAAAGCTGCTATTGATTACCGCCCTAGCCCTTGCTTTTTGGTCAGCGCTAAACATGTTTTGGCAGTCCGTATAATCCATGTAATTTTCAATTTGATCGGTAAGATCAGGACTGTCGCTACTACAAGAGTTTATAGGCGAGCAACCACCGTTAGATTCTAATACGGGCGGGGTGTCTGCGCAATAGTCGCCAGTGTTTGAGCCGCCAACATTTCCTACGGGGTTAGAACCGCCGTTTCCGTTACAGCTGCCGGCAAAAGGATGGTGTAAAGCTAGGTAATGTCCTACTTCGTGGGTGAGGGTGCGCCCAGCGCTTCCACTAGCTGTGCCAATTGTGCCAAATTGATCATGACGAAGAATAACACCGTCACCCGAAACAAGAGAGTTTGCGCGAGGGAAGAAAGAATAGCCTAGAACATAACCTTGTGGGTCACTAGGTAAAGAATTGGAAACATTACGTGTAACCCAAATATTCAAATATTTATTTCGGTTCCACTTTACAATTTTAGAACCTTCATCACCGGAAAGTGACTCAAGGCTTTGGGTACGGGTAATACCGTCGGTGCAGTTACCTTGGGGATCGATTTTAGCTAGGGCAAACTCTATTTCAAAATCGGCCGCCACTGGTTTGAAAAGACTGCTGGTTAAATTAGTGTCGGCATTTTGGCGGCGAAAGTCTTCGTTTAAAACACGGAGGCCATCTTCAATTTGGCTTAAAGATATATTGTCTTGAGCGCTGGCATAAATAATATGTACAACCGTGGGGATGGTAACTACAGTGGCTGCGGCTTTACTTTGCTTGTTTTTAGTAGCTTGAATTTGTTGAGCAATTAAGCTTTCGGTTTCTAATAGGGCGTCTCTTTGCAGCGGATCATTTAATTGCGCTTCATAAAAATGATCGAAATTACATTTCTTGGGATTATTTTGCTGAGCAGAGGAAAAAAAACTTGCACCAAATAGTGCCGTTAACAAGATGAAAAACTTGTTCATATTAAAGAGAATATTAGGGAAATCTTACTGCAAATATAGAATTTGTGTTGATAGTAGAAAGGAGTCTGTTCACAAGCCTTTTAATTTTCAACTATTTATGGTTAATAAGGTTTGGTAAAGTGAAAATTATTGTTGTAAATTCGCAGCCCCTTTTCGGGGGAGTAGGTTTACTTAAGGTAACGTTTTAAATATTAAGTAGTTGTGAATACAATGAGTTACAAAACAGTGTCGGCAAACAGCCAAACTGTTGATAAAAAATGGTTAGTAGTCGACGCTGAGGGTCAAACCCTAGGTCGCCTAGCGTCTGGAATCGCGTTTTTATTACGCGGAAAGCATAAGGTGAATTTCACCCCACACGTAGATTGTGGAGACAATGTAATCGTGCTTAATGCCGATAAAGTTGTGCTTACTGGATTAAAAGCTACTGAAAAGGAATATGTTCGTCATACTGAGTTCCCTGGTGGACAGCGTTTCACTACGCCAGAGCAGTTATTGATGAAAAGGCCAACCAAAGTTTTGGAAAATGCAGTAAAAGGTATGCTTCCTAAAAACCGCCTTGGTAGTGAGTTGTTCCGCAACCTCCACGCCTTTGTTGGTACTGAGCATCCTCATGAAGCTCAGAAGCCTGAAACAATTGACATTAATACGGTAAAATAAAAGGAGAGTATGTCTGTAACTCACACTATTGGAAGAAGAAAGAAGTCTGTGGCTCGAGTTTTCTTGAAAGAAGGCTCAGGAGTAATCACAATTAATAAGAAAGATTACAAAGACTATTTCGATACTGCTGCATTACACTATAAAGTAGAGCAAGCATTTTTATTAACCGAAACTGCTTCTCAGTACGACGTTATGGTAAACGTTGATGGAGGCGGAATCACTGGTCAAGCTGAAGCGATTCGCTTAGGTATTAGCCGCGGTTTATGTGAGATCAATCCTGATCATCGCATCGCGCTCAAGCCAGAAGGTGTTCTTACCCGTGATCCACGTATGGTAGAGCGTAAGAAATTCGGTCAGAAAAAAGCGAGAAAGAAATTCCAATTCTCGAAACGTTAAGAATTATTTTTTTGGGTTTAGTATCCAAATTCGAGGGGTTAGTATGCTACCACCCTTGGGTTGAATTTAGTGAATGTAAACAATTAAACATCTCATGGCAGATCAGTTTGTAAAAGAAATGTTAGACGCAGGAGTGCACTTCGGTCACTTAACGCGCAAGTGGAATCCCAACATGGCTCCTTATATCTTTATGGAGCGTAATGGTATTCACATTATCGACTTGTATAAAACACAAGCAAAATTAAACCAAGCCGCAGAGGCTTTGCAGAAAATTGCTGCGAGTGGTCGTAAGATCATGTACGTTGCAACTAAGAAGCAAGCCAAAGAAATATTAGAAGTTCAGGCTGGTGGTGTTAATATGCCATACATTACCGAGCGTTGGCCAGGAGGTATGTTAACCAACTTTGTTACTATCCGTAAGGCGATCAAGAAGATGCAGAACATCGATCGTATGAAAGAAGATGGTAGCTATTTAACCTTAAGTAAAAGAGAGCGCCTACAAGTGGATCGTCAGCGTGATAAGTTAGACAGACAGCTAGGATCAATTGCTGACATGACTCGCTTGCCAGGAGCTTTGTTTATCATCGATATTAATAAAGAACACATTGCGGTAAAAGAAGCTCAGAAATTGGGTATACCTACTTTCGCAATCGTAGATACGAATTCAGATCCGAATCAAGTGGATTACGCGATTCCTGGGAACGACGATGCTACCAAATCAATCGACATTTTAGTTGGTAAGGTAACGGATGCTATTCGCAACGGTCTTGAAGAACGTAACGCTGAAAAAAATAAAGCAAAAGACGCTAAAATTAAGAAAGCGGCAGCAAAAGCAGGAGATGCAGAAGCTAGCACTGAAGAGGCAAAAGCTTAATCAAATCTTAAATTAAGCGTTACAATATTTAGAAGGGGTGAATTAAATTTTGTCCCTTCTTTTAATTTTTAGAAATCAACATTAAATACAAATACAAATGGCTAAAATAACTGCAGCAGAAGTAAACAAGCTCAGAAAACAGACCGGAGCCGGTATGATGGATTGTAAAAAGGCTTTGGTTGAGGCCGAAGGTGATTTTGAAGCAGCCGTAGATATTCTACGTAAAAAAGGCCAAAAAATTGCCGCTAAACGTGCCGATCGCGAGGCTACCGAGGGTTGTGTGCTTTCTGGTGCTTCTAGTGACAACACCTTTGGTGCGGTACTAAGCCTTAACTGCGAGACAGATTTCGTTGCTAAGAACGAAAGCTTTGTAGATTTTACTACTAGCATCTTAAATTTAGCAATTGAGAATAAAGCCGCGAATAAAGAGGCTCTTTTAGAACTTTCTTTAGGTGATATGACTGTTGCTGAAAAATTAGTTGAGCAAACTGGTGTTATCGGTGAGAAGTTAGAAATCGGTTCATACGAAGTAGTGGAAGCACCTTATGTTGCCACTTATATTCACGCTGGAAACAAACTTGCTACTTTAGTAGGTTTAAGTGGAGAGGCTGAAGAAGCTGGTAAAAATGTTGCCATGCAAGCTGCAGCAATGAACCCTATCTCTTTAGATCGCGACGGAGTTCCTCAGGAAACTATCGATCGTGAATTAGAAGTAGGTAAAGACTTAGCACGCCAAGAAGGTAAGCCAGAGGCAATGTTAGATAAAATTGCTCAGGGTAGATTAAACAAGTTCTTCAAGGAAAGTACTTTGACAGAGCAAGATTATATCCGTGACGGAAAATTATCAGTGGCTAAATATTTACAGTCAGTTAATGCTGATTTGAAAGCGGTAGCTTACAAAAGAGTAAGCTTAGGCTAAGCCTAAGTTTAAGTGATATTTGAAACCCCTTCGATTAAGTTCGAAGGGGTTTTCTTTTTGTGCTAAGGTAGGGTACGGCTAGGCTTGGTGAAGAGGACTCCATCGGATTAAAGTCAGGTTTTGCAGTAATGCTAGGGCATAGGTATTCTAAAATTTGACGAAAGAAGAATTTGGCTTAAGTTGACTCATAAAAATTGGTATCAATAAAATTACATCGCTCTCAGGTTTGTATCTTTGCCTTAAATACCAATCAAAAACCAGCATGAAGTACAAGCGTATCCTCCTCAAATTAAGTGGCGAATCCTTAATGGGTGAGCAAGATTACGGTATTAATGGTGATCGTTTAAAAGATTATGCTGCTGAAATAAAGCAGGTTATTGCTAAGGGCATTGAGGTAGCCATCGTAATTGGTGGCGGGAATATTTTCCGAGGTCTCAAAGGCGCCAGTGAAGGAATGGATCGCACACAGGCCGATCACATGGGTATGTTAGCAACGGTAATTAATGGTTTAGCGTTGCAAAGTGCTCTTGAAGTGGCTGGAGTGAAAACTCGTCTAATGAGTGCCATTGAAATGGATAAGGTAGCCGAGCCATTCATCCGCCGTAGAGCGACCCGCCACCTAGAAAAGGGCCGGGTAGTAATTTTTGGGGGAGGAACAGGAAACCCATACTTTACAACAGATACCGCTGCTACCTTAAGAGCGATTGAAGTGGATGCAGACGTAATTTTGAAAGGAACCCGAGTAGATGGTATTTACACTGCCGATCCAGAAAAGGATTCAAATGCTACACGTTATGACTCTATCTCCTTTAAGGAGGTTTACGATAAAGGCTTAAATGTTATGGACATGACGGCTTTTACCTTAAGTAAGGAAAATGACTTACCCATTATTGTTTTTGATATGAATAAGCCGGGTAATTTACAGGATTTAGTAGATGGTAAAAAGGTGGGAACCCTAGTTGCTAATTAGTTATTGTTTTGAATTATGGAAGAGATTGAATTAGTTTTTGAAGAGGCTGCTGATCACATGAAAAAGTCGGTAGACCACTTAGAGAAGGAACTTTTAAAAATTCGTGCCGGAAGGGCAAACCCTTCCATGCTTGAAGGAGTGCGCTTGGAGTATTACGGGGCCTTAACGCCCTTATCGCAGGTATCTAATATCTCCACTCCCGACGCGCGTACCCTTGCGGTGCAGCCCTGGGAAAAGGGCCTTATTGCGGAAATAGAACGTGCGATAATGAATGCCAATCTGGGCTTAAACCCTCAGAATAATGGCGAAATGGTAATCATTAATATCCCGCCACTTACCGAAGAACGTCGTCGCGATTTAGTGAAGCGGGCTCGTGCTGAAGCGGAAGATGCTAAAATTGGTATTAGAACTGCACGTAAAGACGCCAACGATATGTTGAAAGATATTGAAGGAGTAAGCGAGGATATTATTAAGGATGCGGAGGAGCGCGTGCAAGGTTTGACAAATAAGCACGTGGCTAAAGTAGAAGAAGTTCTTGCGATTAAAGAAACAGATATTATGAAGGTTTAAAGCTTAGGCTTTAGCTTTTTATTAAAACCTTCGATACATAAAACCATTTCTCCTTTAGGATTATGATCATCACACCAAGAGGCAAGTTCTAGTAGCTGGCCTCTTTTTGTTTGCTCAAACTTTTTTGAAATCTCGCGACTAAGGCTAGCCTTTCTATCAGCACCAAGGTATTCTGCTAAATCGCGGCAGGTACGGGCAATACGATGTGGAGATTCATATAAAATAATGGTTCGGCTCTCTACAGATAAAGCCTTTAATTTTGTTTGCCGTCCTTTTTTTACCGGTAAAAAACCTTCGAAACAAAAACTGTGAGCCGGTAATCCGCTATTCACCAAAGCTGGGACAAAAGCAGTGGCGCCTGGCAAGCAAATTACTTCAATATCAAGTTCGATGGCTTTTGCCACCATTAAGTAACCTGGGTCAGATATGGCCGGAGTTCCAGCGTCACTAATTAATGCAATTCGCTGACCTGCCTCTAATTGTTCGCCTAAAGACGCTACGGCCTTATGTTCATTATGCATGTGAAAGGAACGCAGGGGCTTATCAATGGCAAAATGTTTTAAGAGCTTTCCCGAAGTACGCGTATCTTCAGCCAGAATAAGGTCTACCTCTTTAAGGACGCTTATGGCTCGAAAGGTCATGTCTTCCAAATTACCAATAGGAGTAGGGACGATGTATAAAATACCTGCGCTCATTTAATATTCTCTGTAGTTTAGGCTCTCAGCCGGGTCCCAAAAAAAATCTTTAAAATTTATCACTTGGTCGTCCTTTACGGTAATTCCTTCTGCCTGTAATAACTCAGCCATTAACTCCGGGGGAGTAAAAGCGTGCTTTCCGCTAAGTTGCCCATTTCTGTTTAGCACTCGATGGGCAGGCAGTAAATCTAGAACTCCACTCTGTTTTAAAGCGGTGCCCACCATTCTAGAGCTGCGAGCTGCTCCTAAAAACTTGGCAATGGCACCATAAGAACAGACCCTACCCGCTGGTATCTCTCGCACAACACTATACACTCTTTGGTAGAAGTCGCTAGGCAAAGCTAAAGCGTATATAGGTTATTTTCTTGCCTTCGTTTCGGAATTTCTGCTCGTAATAGGTTTTTACTTCTTGTAGAAGAGACTCTTCACCTGGCTTTAGCTGCTTATCAATGTCGTGCATTACCTTGTCAATTTTAAAGCCCATTAACTGTAAAAGTCCAATGGTGTAGCCGTGTAAAAACTCACTATCTGTTTTAAGATGGATAAATCCATTCATTTGCAGCACCGACTGGTAGCGCATTAAAAAGTTAGGGTGGGTAAGACGATGCTTAATTCTGGTGTGCTTTATTTGGGGATCTGGGAAAGTAATCCAAATTTCGGCTACCTCGCCCGTGTCAAAGCAATGGTCTAAGAGTTCAATTTGCGTGCGTAAAAAGGCGACATTTTTTAGTCCTTTCTCTTGGGCTTCTGTTGCTCCATACCAAATACGAGCGCCTTTAACATCGATGCCAATAAAGTTTTTTTCAGGAAAACGTTGCGCCATAGCAATGGTGTATTCGCCCTTTCCGCAGCCAAGCTCTAGAATAATCGGTTTGTCATTACCAAAAACCTGCTCACCCCACTTGCCTTGTAAGTTTAAACCTTTTAAAACTTCTTCTCGTTTCGGTTCAATTACGTGTTGCATTGCCTTATTTTCGGCAAAGCGTTCTAACTTTTTTCGCGCCATTGCGCAAAAGTAGTTTATTGAACTTTATTTCGCTTTTCCATGTCAAAAAGGATTGTTTACGGAGTCTTAAACTGGGGCCTTGGTCACGCTAGTCGCTCAAAGGTGGTAATTAATGAGCTTTTAGAGCGTGGCTTTGAGCTGCTAATTGTTTCTGATGGAGAGTGTTTAGATTGGCTTCAGAAGGAATTTCCTCATTTGGAGTTTTTAGATTTTCCCGCCTATAATGTCCGATACAGTAAAAAAGATAGCCAGTGGTTAAAACTTGCTTTACAGTTACCCAAGATTAACGTGGCTGTAAAAAGAGAAAGAGCCCTATTAAATGATATTGTAAAGAAGCGGAAAATCGATGGTATTATATCGGATAATAGACTAGGCTTTTACCACCCAGATGTTCCGAGTGTTTATATTAGTCATCAGCTACAGCTTTCTTTCGGTTGGGCCTCTGGTTTAGCGAGCAGGGCACATGCCTATTTTATCAATAAATTCCACCAATTATGGATTCCCGATACAGAAGAGCATCTTTTAGCGGGTAATTTAAGTGTTCCATCGGGAATCGATATAGCATTTAAGTACCTAGGACCACTATCTCACTTTAGCCACTCTCAGTCTGCCGTTAGCGGCGATTATGTTGTGGCAGTTTTAAGTGGCCCCGAGCCGCAGCGAAGTTTGTTAGAAGAGAAGATAATAGAGCAGTGGAGTAGAAATATGAATCGTCTTTTGGTGGTTAGGGGAAGTAATGAAACAGTGATTCCTACTACTACTAACCCTAATGTTTTAATTTATCCACGTTTAGAAACAAAGCGTTTGCAGAACATTATATCAGGCGCGCAGCTGGTGATTAGTCGTTCGGGTTATTCTTCTATAATGGATTACTACAAGCTCGATAAAAATGCTTTATTGGTGCCTACTCCCGGGCAAGGCGAGCAGGAGTACCTAGCAGATTATTTAAAGAAAGAAAATCGTTTTTATTCGGTGGCTCAGAAAGACTTAGACCTACGAAAAGATCTAGCGAAAGCAAGTACTTACTTTGGTTTTGGAAGGGTGCAACAGAAATCGCCAATAGCAGATTGGGATACTTTGTTTAGCCTTTTTTAAGGGTAAAAGAAAAGGTAGACCCACGGTTTTCACTGCTACGCACATTGATACTTTGTTTATGTGCTTCTAAAATATGTTTAACAATGGAGAGTCCTAAACCTGTGCCACCCGCATCGCGCGATCTACTTTTGTCTACACGATAGAATCTTTCGAAAATACGCGGCAAATCTTCAGGAGGAATGCCCCCGCCGTCATCACTTACCTCGGTTAAAATATGCTCGTCCATATCAAAAAAGCTCACTTCTACCTGGCCGTTTTCATTACCATATTTAATGGCATTACCGATAAGGTTTATAAGCACTTGCTCCATTTTAGAGCGATCGGCCATCACCATTACAGGCCTTTCGTTTTCGCGTTTTACGCTAAGGCGGATGCCCTTCTTTTTGCTAGGGGATTCTAATAGTTCCAAAACGTCCTTTACTAAAAGTACGAGGTCGAATTTTTCAGCATAGATTTGTACCCGATCCGATTCTAAGGCACTTATAACTTCTAGGTCGTCGATAATATTAATCATCCTATCTACCGACTTGTTGGCGCGTTTTAAATAGCGTCGATTGATTTCCTCGTCGTCAATAGCGCCATCAAGGAGCGTGAGCAAATAGCCTTGAATATTAAATATGGGCGTTTTCAGTTCGTGGGAAATATTACCAATGAACTCACGGCGAAAATTTTCGCGCTCTCGCAACTCGGCAATTTCATTACGATTTTGGTCTGCCCATTCAGAGACTTCTTTGGTTACCAGGTCTAGATCGTTTGAACGAACGGTCTCGTATTCGTCGAAGTCGGTTCCTACCTTTAGTTCGTGAATGTTTTTATAAATCAGTTTGATTTTAGCGTAGATAAAGTTTTCTACACCCATCCGTATAAGCAGAAAAGAGAGTAAGGTTAAGGCCAAAGAAACCAGTCCTAAGGTATAGTAGGGTACTGCGGAAAGATTATAAATGAGGCGCAAAAGGCTGGTAATGCCAAAGGTAATTGCACCTATAGATAGGGATAAAATTAAGGCTAAGCTTAGCGGTTTGTCGAGGCGCATAGAAAATTAGCTTTCAAATTTATAGCCTACACCTTTTACGGTTTTGATAAACTTTTCACCAATCTTTTCTCTTAGTTTGCGAATATGAACATCAATGGTACGGCCTCCCACCACTACTTCATTCCCCCAAATTTTGTCTAAAATCTCATCCCGATGAAAAACCTTGCCTGGCTTAGAGGTGAGTAAAGTTAATAGCTCAAATTCTTTGCGCGGTAAATCTAGCTTTTGATTCTTTAGACGCACTTGATATTTATCTAAGTCAATAAAGAGAGAGCCAAACTCTTGAATGTTTTCTTGGGCTACCTCGGCATTAGTATTTTGCCCATAACGTCGCAGTAGTGCTTTGATGCGACTAATTAAAACTTTCGGTTTAATAGGTTTGGTTATGTAATCATCGGCACCGGCATCAAAACCAGCAACCTGCGAGTAATCTTCACCACGTGCGGTTAAAAAGGCAATAAGCGTATGCTCGAGGCCAGGAGTCTTACGAATTTGATCACAGGTTTCGATACCATCCATGCCGGGCATCATTACATCTAATAATATAAGATGGGGTTTTTCTTTGGCGGCTTTCTTTAGCCCGTCGGCACCATTGCTGGCTTTTAAAACCTTAAACTCTTCTTTCTTTAAGTTGTAGCTCACAAACTCTAGAATATCTGGTTCGTCATCTACTAAAAGTATGGTATAATCGCTGTTGTTCATTTTTCTGTTGATTAGCGTTGCCAAAAATAGCTATTAATAAGGCCTTTCAGTTCGGCTTAACAAATCGTTAATCTTAGCGCAAGCCGTTTATCTAGCCTAATCCAAGAAATTCCCTACTATCAAAGCTATTTGAGTTATTAAACTTAATAAAACATGATCGAAATATAGATGCCTAAGCTTTAAACTGACTTAACACGGACTTAACAAGACCGCCTTTTATTTGCGCCAAGAAAAAACAACAATATTTCTCCTAATGAAAAATTTCAAATTATTTGCTCTTTCAGCTTTAGCAGCCCTTACTATGGCTTCTTGTGGTGAAGATGATCCAGTTGCTCCAGTAACTCCAACACCTAATCTAGTTCCTGTTTCTGGAAGTATCACTAGCGATGTTAACTGGACCAAAGATAATATCTATCGCTTAGATGGTCGTGTAATCGTTGAGAACAACGCAACCTTAAACATTGAAGCGGGTACAGTTATTAAAGCTTCTCCGGGTCAAGGTGCTTTTGCTTCCGCTCTAATTATTTCTCGCGACGGAATGATCAACGCACAAGGAACTGCTGCTGAGCCTATTATCTTTACCACTTTGGCAGATGATATTGAGTCTGGTATGATTACTTCTCCAAACATGGACCCTACTAATAACGGTCTTTGGGGTGGTGTTATCATTTTAGGTGAGGCGCAAATTTCGGCTCAAAATGCAGACGATCAAGATGTTTCTGAGCTTCAGGTAGAAGGTATTCCTACTTCTGTTAATGCTTTATACGGTGGAAATAACGACGCTGATAATAGCGGTGTATTTTCCTATGTATCTATTCGTCACGGTGGTTCAAACATTGGTGATGGTAACGAAATCAACGGCCTTACTATGGGCGGTGTAGGTTCTGCTACTACCATTAACAACATCGAAATTGTGGCTAATCAAGACGATGGAATCGAGTGGTTCGGCGGTAGTGTTAGCTTAAACAATGTGTTAATCTGGAACTGTGGTGATGATGGTTTAGATACGGATCAAGATTGGATCGGTACCTGTTCAGACTTTATTATTGTTACTCCTAACGGATCTGCTTTTGAATTAGACGGACCAGAAGGTTCTTTAAACCGCGGTACACACCAATTTAATAACGGTGTTGTTTACGCTGGAAGTTCTATTAGCGATTTAGTAGACTGGGATGATAATACCAATGCAGGTGTAAGCAATGTATACTTTTACGGTATTGATGCTTCTTACAAAGACGGTATTTCATCTTTTGGTGGAGACGGCGTAGCAACAACTGAGGGTTGGGAGTATACTTTAGCTGCTGGTTCTGTAGCAGATTCAGTTTTCCAAGGCGTACCAATTAGCATTTTAACAGAGGTAGCTGCCAATCAGAATACGGTAGGTCCTAATGCTTCTGGTTTTTCTTGGACTTGGGCTTCTGCTTCAGGTGCTTTAGGAACCTTAGGTTTATAATTTTAATAAAACATTCTACTAAATAGAATTTAGAGCTTGCCCGAGGAGGGCAAGCTTTTTTTGCATTTTAATATTTATCAATTTTTCAGGACTATGAAATTCCTAAAATCAGCAATCACCTCTCTAATTTTATTAGCATCCTTGGCTCTTTCTGCTCAGAACGGTACAATTAGAGGTCAGATAATTGACGGTGAAAATGGGGAGCCTCTTTTTAGTGCCAATGCAGTAATAAAAGGTACACAGATAGGGACAACAACCGATTTTGATGGAAACTTTGAGTTAAGCGCTCCTGCAGGTACCTATGCAATAGAGTATAGTTTTATTGGTATGGCTAGTAAATTAGTTAAGGATGTTAAAGTTATTGCTGGAGAAGTAACTGCGATAGATCCTGTAAAACTTGAGCCAGCGAGTAGTGAGCTAGCCATGGTTACCATTACAGCGGAAGCCGTACGAAATTCTGAGGCTTCTTTGGTAACAGTAAAGCGCAAGTCTACCAATTTGGTAGATGGTGTGTCGGCTGCAAAACTTCGTAAAACTGGCGATTCTGATGCGGGTGATGCCGCGAAAAGGGTTACTGGTGTATCGGTAGAAGGTGGTAAGTATGTTTATGTGCGTGGATTAGGAGACCGCTACACAAAAACAATGCTTAACGGAGTTGATATTCCAGGATTAGATCCTGATAAAAACTCCATTCAGATTGATATTTTCCCCACCAATCTTATTAGCAACTTAACCGTGCTAAAGAGTGGTTTGGCTGAATTACCCGCTGATTTTACCGGTGGAGTAGTAAATATTGAAACCAAAGAATTTCCCACCAAGAAAATTTTTGATGTTTCCGTAGGTGTTACCTACAACCCAAGTATGCACTTTAATGATGCTTATTTAGATTATGAAGGTGGCTCGACTGATTTTTTAGGTTTTGACGATGGAACCAGAGCCATTCCAAATGCCAATGGAACTGGTCCGATACCTTTATTTGACCCTAATAATGAGGTAGCCTCTTTTAATAAAAGCTTCAATAAAACTTTAGGGGCGGAGCAAATGACAAGCTTAGTAGACTACAGTCTTGGAGTGTCGATGGGCGATCAGTATAAACTGGAGAATGGCAATAAATTAGGCTATATTTTCTCTGCCAATTACGATAATTCACGTGTACTTTACGACGATATTGTTTTTGGTGAGTATCAGCGTTCTGCATTTTCGGATCAATACGAAATGATTGAAGCAAGCACGCAAACTGGTGTTGTGGCTGAAAATACGGTTTTGCTTGGCGGTTTGGCAGGTCTTTCTTACAAGACATTTAATGCTAAGTATAAATTAACCCTTATGCACTTGCAAAATGCAGTTTCGAAATCCGCTCAATTAAATGTTTTCTCGCGCGACGGCGCTGCTCAGGTATCCGATTACGACGCATTCTCGAATAACCTGGAGTTTAATCAGCGTGGTCTGACCAATATTTTATTAGGAGGAGAGCATTATATAGACGGAGGCGATTGGGAAGTGAATTGGACTCTTGCAACTACTATCTCATCGATTAAGGATCCAGACATTAGGAGAACAGCTTTTTCAATTGACCGTGGAGACTCTACTTTTGATCCAGGTGAAGGTGGCTTACCTAGCCGTATCTGGCGTTTCTTAAATGAGTATAATCAAGTTAGTAAAGTTGATATTATTCGAAAGCATCAATTATTTGATGGAGACGCTAAACTGAAGTTTGGCGCCAGTCACGTTTTTAAATACCGTGATTATTCCATCTTTCGTTACAATTTGCAACAAGTTGGTGGTCAACCGATAGTATTTAGCGGCGACGCTAACCAAGTATTACTAGATGAAAACTTATATCCAGTTGGCCAATTGGCCTACAACCCGGAGTTAGTGGAGGGCAAGGCCAACCCTAATGAGTACCAGTCTAACATAAATAATTTCGGCTTGTATATTTCGGAGGAAATTAAGCCTACCATGCGTTTAAAGGCCATTGTTGGCTTAAGAGCGGAATTATTTCAGCAGCGTCATACGGGTAGAGATCAGGCCGGTGCGCAAAATCCTGATGCTCCTGACGCTAATGTTTTGGACAATGAATTGGTATTAGATGGTCTCGATCTATTCCCATCCACCAACTTAATTTACGCGATCACCGACGATCAAAATCTAAGAGTTTCTTATTTCCGCTCCATCGCTCGTCCTTCATTTAAGGAATTATCTTTTGCGCAAATTTTGGATCCGATTTCAAACCGAACTTTTAACGGTGGTTTATTGCAATACGAAAATTGGGATGGAAATTTGGTGGCAACCCGCATCAATAACTTTGATATTCGCTGGGAGAAGTTTTTAGATGGTGCTGATATTATTTCCTTCAGCGCATTTTTCAAAAGTTTCGTAGACCCCATCGAACTCGTTCGTATTCCCACTGCCCTACGCGATTTTCAGCCCAGAAACGTAGGTAATGGAACCCTACTTGGTGGTGAGTTTGAGTTTAGAAAAAACCTCGCAATTCTCAGTGAGGCTCTTAAGGAATTAAGCTTCTCTGGTAACTTTACTTATACCTACTCTCAAATTGACATGACAGATGCCGAGTTTGTGGCGCGCAAAGGTACCGAGAAAGATGGTCAGGATATTCAATCTACTCGTGCTATGGCAGGCCAGGCCCCATACATTGTGAACGCGGGCTTTGGCTACGATAAAAGTGAGACGGGTTTAAGTGCAGGAATTTTTTATAATGTGAAAGGACGCACTTTGCAAATTGTAGGAGGAAACCTCGCCCCCGATATTTATACAGAACCTTTTCACAGCTTAAATCTAACGGTGAATAAGCGCTTTGGTAAAGATGAGAAGTCATCTTTAAACGTAAAAGTCTCAAACTTACTGAACGATCGTCGCGAAAGCTTCTTTCAAGCTTTTGAAGCCAACCAACAAATTTTTACGGGTTTCGCTCCTGGTGTTGCAGTTTCTATCGGTTACACCTACAGCTTCTATTAAACTAATTCTATCGGAGGGAGTTAATTTAATAATGGCTTAAACTCCCTCCTCTTTAAACTCTAGGCAAAATATTACCTTTGCAGCTTAAATTCAAACAATGAAAATTAAAAAACTATCCGTCTTATTTGCGACCATCGGAGCAAGCTTGATTAGCTATCAAGGCTTTACCAATTCCTCTGGTGCGCCTTCTGGCAGAACAGGTTCTCCCCAAAGTTCATCTACTTGTGCTACAGCAGGTTGTCACACTTCGGGCTCCATAACCAATCAAACTGTTAGTATTACCACTACTATCCCTGCAAGTGGATACCAAGCGAATACTAACTACACGGTAACTGTAACCGCAAATGATGGCAGTAGCGGTGCGGGAACTATCGGTTTTCAAGCTTCTGTGGAAGATGCTATGGGTCACGTTGGAACATTAAGCTCTCCCAGCACCGGTGCACAAATTAACGGTAGTTATGCTACTCACACTTTTTCCGGGAACTCTTCAAGTATGGGTGTGAATACTTGGACTTTTACTTGGAATCCTGGTGCTAATCCGCCTGCAAATGCAACCGTTTATACGGCAATTAATTTTGCTAATGGTAATGGTGGCACTTCTGGTGACAACATCGCAACTCAAACTTTGGCTTTAAGTCAATTTGTAGCCATGCCTGCCGCTCCTTGCTCTCAGCCTTTTTTCTCAGAGTATATTGAAGGCAGCAGCAATAATAAAGGATTTGAAATTTATAACCCAACCGGGGCGCCACTAGACTTAGGTCCTTATAAAGTTTACCTATCTGGTAACGGTGGTAGCTTTACCAATGAGTTTAACCTTAGCGGAACCTTAGCTTCTGGTTCTGTTTACACCATTGTAACTACTCAAGCAGATCCAGCAATGCTAGCTGTTGCAGATACAGCCCTTGCTTTTCCCTCCGTATCTCACTTTAACGGTGATGATGCTCTCTTCTTAGTAGATACCACTATGAACGATACACTAGATATTATCGGTGTTATTGGGGTTGATCCAGGTTCAAGCTGGACTGTAGGTTCAGGTTCAACTGCCGACAATACTTTGATAAGAGACACTACTATAAGTATGGGGCAAAAGGATTGGGCAATCGGTGCTACCGAATGGTCAGTTCAGCCTAGCAATACTTTTAGCTATTTAGGAGCCCACGCTTCTATGTGTATCGCTTTACCATGTTCTCAACCATTCTTCTCAGAGTATATTGAAGGTAGTAGTAATAATAAAGGTTTTGAAGTATATAACCCCAGTAATACTCCTTTAGACTTAGGACCTTATAAAGTTTACCTTTCTGGAAACGGTGGCTCTTTTACCAACGAATTTAACCTAAGTGGAACCTTAGCTTCAGGAGATGTTTACACCATTGTAACTACTCAAGCAGATCCAGCAATGTTAGCTGTTGCAGATACGGCCCTTGCTTTTCCTTCCGTATCTCACTTTAATGGTGATGATGCTCTTTTCTTAGTTGATACTACCATGAATGATACCATTGATATTATCGGTGTAATCGGTGTTGATCCAGGTTCAAGCTGGACTGTAGGATCTGGTTCTACCTCCGATAATACTTTGGTGAGAAATATGAATATTTCTGGCGGTCAAACCGATTGGACAGTTGGTGCAACTGAATGGACCGTAAACCCATCAAACACTTTTACTTTCCTAGGTTCGCATAGCTCAAGTTGTGTAAATACAACGCCCATGGTTTCCACTGCTAACTTCGTAACCGCTCCAGGTACAATGGTTTCTGAAGCAGCGGGTACTTTTACAGTAGAAGTGAACATTAATCCTGTTTCTGCTACCAACGATACTTTGAGCATTATGCTTACCCCAGGTGTTGGTTTAACCACGGCAGACGGAACAGTAATGCCAATGCCTAACGCAATGGGTATTTTAGAGCTAGTTATTCCTGCTGGAGCAGATTCAACTGGCTTTGTATTCAACATTATAGACGATGCAATTTTAGAAGGAAACGAAACCTTGTACGTGCACATGGTTAGTAGCTCTGCTAATCTAGCTATCGGCACTTCAGACTCCATCGACCTAATTGTTGAGGATAATGATCAAATTATTCCAGTCTACACAGTTGCAGATTTAATGTCTGTAGATGCGGATTTGAGTCCAGATTCTTTAGGTGTAGAATGTAAATTAATCGGTACCGTTTACACCGATGATTTTGATGGAAATGCGGGTTACAGCTTCTACATTTACGATAATACTGGCGGCATTAATGTCTTTAACTTTGTAGATGAGCCAGGCGGTTATCAAGTAAATCGTGGTGATTCTATTCGTGTTTCAGGTGTGGTAGATTTCTATAACGGTTTAATTGAATTAAAAGTAGATTCAATTGCAGTATTGGCTTCAAATGTCACTATAAAGCAGCCTGCTGTTGTTAGTACCTTAGACGAAAGCACGGAAGGTGAATATATTCGCCTCAATGGTTTCTACCTAGTGAACCCTGCTGGCTGGCCTGCATTCCCAGGTTCAAGTGTAAACTTAGATATCACGAATGGTGTTGACACTTTAACCATGCGTATTGATAGTGATACCGATATTGATGGCTCAACTGCTCCAACAGGTTACTTCGACGTAATCGGTGCTGGTTCGCAGTTTGATAATGCTGCTCCTTATGATGAAGGTTATCAAATCTTCCCACGTGATACCATGGATATTATCCCGGTAACTTTACCGAGTTTATATATCAGTGAGGTGATGCCATCTACTGGAAGTACTATTCCTTCTGCTATTAATGGCGACTGGTTTGAAGTGAGAAATAATGGTTCTACTTCTGTAGACTTCAACGGAATTAGCTGGGATGACGAAAGTGCTGCCGCAGGTACTCACACCGTTGCAACCAGTGTTAGTCTTCCTGCGGGTGAGGCTGCCGTATTCTTAGATGCTACCTCGGTTACAGATGTTAACGATTGGATTGCAGAGTGGGGGCTAGCAGCTACCAACCTAGTGATTTTAAACACCGATAATCAGTTTACCGGATTTAGCGGTTTAAGTTCTGGCGGTGATGCGGTTTACTTATTCGATGCCGACGGTCGCATTATCTCTGTGGTATCTTACGATGGAACTGCGGTTAATGCAGGCGTTTCTCTTGAATTTGATATGAATGGAATGTATTTAGGTAATGCCTCTGGCGGAAACAACGGAGCATACTCAAGCATTAATGGTGATGTTGGTAGCCCAGGTGATTTAAACCCTAACTTCAGCTTAGCCGATATTCTTGCTGATAACATTAGCATTTATCCTAACCCTGCAAGTGATTACTTCACCATTAGTACTGCTAACAATGCAGAAAAAACTATCTCGGTTCGTAATGTTAACGGACAGCTGGTTAAAACAATTAGCAGCACAGATGTAGAGCTAAGAGTAAATACTGAGGCTTTAGCGAGCGGTGTTTACATGCTAAACATTAGTACTGCAGATTACAGCGTGACTCGTAAATTAGTTATTCGTTAAGATTTTTTTCATATAAAAATAAAGGGGCTCCTTCGGGGGCCCCTTTTTTAATTAATCTTTAAAAATTTGGCTTTTCCAATCCTAAATATACTCTCTATCATTGGCGCTCTAGGGCTCTTTATATATGGTATGAAAGTAATGAGCGAGGCGATTCAAAAAGTAGCAGGTGCTAAATTGCGCAGTACTTTACGAACGATGACCTCTAGCAGGGGGATTGGTGTTTTTACAGGTTTTAGTGTTACCGGAATCTTGCAATCTTCATCGGCAACCACCGTAATGATTGTAAGTTTTGTAAATGCGGGCTTAATTACTTTAGAACAATCCGTAGGAGTAATTATGGGTGCCAATTTGGGCACCACGGTTACAGCTTGGATTGTTGCAGTATTGGGAATGGGTAAATTTTCCATTTCGCAATTGAGCCTACCAATATTGGCATTAGCCTTTCCGCTAATTTTTTTGTCTAAAGAAAAAATGCGCCTTTACGGCGAGGCGATTTTTGGTTTTGCCATTCTTTTTTTAGGTCTTTCTTTCATGCGCGAGTCTTTACCAGACTGGCAAGAGAATATGGAGGCTTTAAATTTTTTAAAGCAATTTAGTTACGAAGGAAACGGCTATTTGTCTGCGCTACTTCTCACCCTCTTGTTTATGTTGCTGGGTGCCGTAGCTACCTTCTTACTACAGTCTTCTAGTGCGGCCATTGCATTAACTTTGGTGCTTACGGCTGAAGGTTTCATTTCCTTCCCCTTGGCAGCAGCTATTATTTTAGGGGAAAACATAGGAACAACTATTACTGCAAATTTAGCTGCCGTGGTAGCTAATGTTTATGCCAAAAGAGCGGCGCGGGTGCACTTAATTTTTAATGTACTAGGCGTTGTTTGGGCAATTCTCCTTTTTCCATTTTTCTTAGATTTAGTAGCGGTGTTAAGCCAGTTTTTCTTTAACGGAAACCCGTATCAGGATGCGGGGGTAATTGCTTTGTCGCTTAGTTTATTCCATACTCTATTCAATTTTTTCAATATTCTAATATTTCTAAATTTCGTGCCTTTCCTGGTAAAGATATCTACCTGGATGGTTCGTTCACGCACTTCAGAAGACGAGCTTTTTAGTCTAGACTATATTGGTAGCGGTTTAATGGCCACGCCAGAGCTATCTTTATTAGAGGCCAGAAAGGAGCTCTTAAATTTTGGGGACTTAATACGGAAGGCATACAAGTATATACCGCTCCTTATTGTAGAAATGGACGAAAAGAAGCTGCATCACTACGTGCAAAAGCTAGAGAAGTATGAGCATATTTCCGACCGGATGGAAATGGAAATTTCGAATTATCTCAGTAAAATTAGTCAAAGTGAGTTAAGCACCTTTGGTAATAACCGGGTGAGGGCGATGTTGAACGTAGCGAATTATCTCGAGCGCATCGGCGATATTTATTTAGAGGTTAGCCGCAATTTAACCAACCGAAAAGAGCAGAAGGCCTACTTTACTCCCGAGATGCGCAATAGCGTATTACGTTTATCGGAATTGGTGTCGCAAAGTCTCGACCTAATGGTTAAGATTATTGATAGCTCTAACGATAAAGACTATTTTGAGGCCTCCGTAAAAGTGGAAAGAGAAATTAATAAGCTTTTTAGTGCGCTAAAAGCTGATTATATTGAAAAGGTAGAGAAAGGTAAATACCGGATCCAAAGTGGTATGTACTACAGCGACTTGCTGGCAGAGATGGAGCGTATTGCCGATCATGCGGCAAATATTAGCACGGCCCTATCTTCTAGCGATCTGCAAAATTAAATGCCAATAGCGGGGCTAATAACTCTTATGCTTTCATTACCCGCAATATCCTTTAATTGTAATTCAAACTTAATAGAGTCCGTGTTATTTAGCGGGTAATTAGAATAGTCGAAAGGGGTGGTGATATCGCCTTCTAAGGTTTTATTTTGCCCTATGGGCGTTAAGTTTGGGAGAATATTATGAAAGGGTAGACAGCTGTCGCTGGGTAAAATTTCTTGGTATTGGCCATTGACTTTTTCATAATAGTAAATGAAAAGATCAAAACGGCTGAGAAACTGATCATAATTTTCTAAAAGACAAGTGTCGTTGCCACTGTTAAGGTCTTCACGACCAATATCGCCGTCGCCATCGGTAAAGTAAACGGTAAGATCAATTACTCTCCTATTATCAGCGCTATCACCGAGGTATTTAATTTCTGCGCTACGCCACTGTAAGTTTGGTTGGTCTACAAATTTTTGATTTTGCTCGCAGCTTATAAATGCGAGGCCTAGACCGAATAAGAGTAGTATTTTTGTTGAGTTAATCCGCATATGTTTACTAACGTTCATCAAGCAATAAAGTTATCTGACTATGGTCGCCTTAAAAATACGATTTTAAGGACGACATCGTTGGATTTTGAAGAAAATGCACTGGCAATTTTCCGGCTTCAGGCCGAGCATAATCCTGTTTACGCGAAGTGGATAGAGCTTTTGGGGATAAATACAAGGGCCGTAAGCAAGCTAGAGGAGATTCCTTATTTACCCATTGATTTCTTTAAGACGCAAGCGGTAAGTCTCTTTAGCGCATCTGCCCCCGAGCAGTTTTTAAGCTCGGGCACTGGCGGTTATGGTGCAAGCAAGCATTTAGTGCACGATCTTGATTTTTACGATCGAAATTGTCGTGAAATATTTCAGTCCTTCTATCCTCAAAAAGATGACTTTTTTATTGCCGCACTTTTACCATCTTATTTAGAACGCTCGGGCTCATCTCTAATCAGAATGGCGCAAGATTTTATCAATGGCTCAAGAGATAAAGACTCGGGTTTTTTTCTAGATAATTTAGCGGAGCTTAATGATATTTTAGCGCGCAAGCGAGCGGCTAATGTTCCTATTCTTTTGTTGGGGGTGAGCTTTGCTTTATTGGATTTAGCCGAAAGCTACCCACAAAACCTTTCTGCTGCGATTATAATGGAAACTGGTGGCATGAAAGGGAGGCGAAAGGAAATGATTCGTTCGGATTTACATGCTATTTTAAAAGATGCCTTTGCAGTGGATGAAATTCATTCGGAATATGGGATGACAGAGCTCTTTTCGCAGGCCTACAGTAAGGGCAAAGGAGTTTTTGAATGTCCGCCTTGGATGAGGGTTTCTACTCGTCAATTAGAGGATCCCTTCTCGCCTGCTCCCAAGGGGAAAACGGGTGGCTTGAATATTATTGACCTCGCCAATATAGATAGTTGCGCCTTTATTGAAACCCAAGACTTGGCGCGTGTAGGCGGGGATGGTAATTTTGAGGTTTTAGGACGTTTTGATCGAGCAGAAGTACGCGGTTGTAATTTGATGGTTTCTTAAACAAACGCTAGATGAAAAGCCTGCGTTATAGTGGGGTACGCATCTTGCGAAAGCAAAAATATTTATGAAAAAGATTTTGGTATTACTGGCTTTAATGGCCTCACAGTTTGGACAAGCACAAATAACGGAGGAAAAAACTGCCTTCACTGAAAAACCTCGTGGCGAGAAGGCTTTTGAACTGGAGAAGGGTCAGGCTTTCTATAGTTTTGAAGGAGACGGAGGCTGGTATAAAGCGCGTAAGGAAGTTTATTTTAGGGCAGATGATTTTTCAGGTAAAGAACTTATGGCGGGCAGAAAATTGCGGAATAAAGAAGGTGAAGTAATCGGTGAGAGCCTTTTAGCCCTAAAGCTTTATGAAATTGACACCATTGAGGCTTTTCGAGGGGAAGACAGCTATCGGGGAATCATTCAAGCTTATGTGTTTAAAACCAATATCGAAGAGCGTAGTATTCCAGAAGAAGAGATTTCTCAAATTTTTGAATTGAAAAGTCGCAACGAACAGCAGGAGCGTTTTTCCGCGCTTTGGTATTTAACTAATGCCGAGGAAAAGTCTTACGGAGACCTAACTGCTTATATTATTCGCGAAGATAATCGCACCATTGCGGAACAAAAGGATTTTAGGCTAATTATGATTTTTAGAGGATCTACCAGTCCTTACGCGGTAATTACCAATGGTCACTCGGTTAGCGCTCCTAAAATAAAGGACAATTGGGAAGACGGAGAGTTTAAAATCACCTATTTCTATAAAGCTACCGAAAAGCAAAGAGCGGTAATGGACGATATCCTCTTGGAAAACTTAGCGCTTTAAGCAGGAATTAGAAAACTTATTTTTTTCGATTGAGCGGGATATTCCCTACAATTCTTAGTCGGGCTAAGCCCAAGGGAAGGCGAGCATTTTCATCTGAAAAAACCCTGGCGGCTGGATTCCATTGATAAGAGAAGTCAAGCCAAATATGCTTGTAACCAGCTCTAATACTTGGCCCGAGGTAAAGTGACATAGCATCTTTTATGAAAGCATATCGCCCGTCTACTCCCACCTTTAAATAATTGGTACCAAAGGAGCAGTTTAAACCAATAGATTGCCCTTCTGTAAAAGTCTTATCCAAAAAGGAATTTTCATAATAAAAGGTAGTGGTCTGAAATAAATCTGAGTTTCCTATAGGTCTGCGTAAATGTCTACTGTTCATAATGCCTAGGTAAACGGAGCTCCACTCATATATTTGAAGTCCTAGTTCAAGATTTACGCTCGATTTTTTTTCTTGGGCTTTGGCCTTAGGTGGCAGACAGAGAATAAAACTTAGCAGTATTAAAATGGTCTTTAAGGGGCGCTTAAGCTTTCGCTGAGAGGGGTTTTTTGCGTGCAAATTCATAAGAAGGTTATTTATAAAGAAGGTTGTTTTTGGTCACTATCAATGGCCAATGGTCTATACTAAGGTATTGCTTTATAATTGAACCTTACGAAAAGTAGAGTCAGGAGGGATACGATTAAGTAAGTTAAAAATGCTCCCCACTGTGCAGTAGGTGTCGATGCAGAGGCTTTACTGGCTTCTAAAAACATGGTGCCTAATGGTCCTTGGGAAAAGATATTATGATTAGTTAAGTTCCAGCCTAGATGCAAGCTAATAGGCAAAAGCAGCGATCTTGTTGTGGCATAGGCGCTGGCAAGAGCGTATCCCATACTGGCCGTAACTAAAAAAACAACTGCCATCCCCATCATGTTGCCAAGAACCCCCATCGTAAACCAATGGTAAATCCCAAAAGCGATGGAAGAGATAATGATAGCTCTATTTTTATTCAGGTATTTGATTAATAAGTGTAAAATAAGCCCTCTAAATAAGAGCTCCTCAAAAAGGACAGAGTTGATGTCGAAATAAAGGGAATCTAAAAACTTCTCTGCCTTTAAGTCTTGCGATATACTCCAGCTTGTTCCGTTTAAAAGTGAGAACACTACTTGGCCAAGAATACATAAGCCAGCTAAGAAAAAGAAGCCTTGTAAAAATTCTTTTCTCCGCCTAGACCAAGGCTGTAGCCAAAGCCGGAAAATACTCTTTCTATCTATTCGATAAATTACTAGCCAGGAGAGGATTATGAAAATTAGATTGTAAAGTAAGGTCATGGTTTATGCAGCAGGCTGGAATTTTAAATAGGAGCAATGGCTAATACTAAATTCCTATCTCCCGCAAGGGACCTGGCCAAGCAGCAGGCTATGCTTTAAAGCAGAACGCCTAAGCTCCACTAGTTAGCTTAGGCCTAAAGTAAAAGTTAATACTTTTTAAGCTTTCAAATAATTACAACTATCTAAACGGGGGAATTCAAGCTTTTCTTCCCTAGATCAGCTTTATTAAAAAGTAATTTTTCTTCCCTTTTTGGGCCAGTAAATATTGCTCACCAATAGCATCAGCCAAGCGCACGGTTTTATCTACTCCTACTTTAACTTTATTAAGGCTAACGCCATTGGCCTGAAGCATTTTACGAGCCTCCCCTTTGGAGCTAAACACTTGAGTTTCTTGCGCAAGTAGATTTATAATTTCTACGCCTTCTTGCAAGAGCTCTTTTTTAACTTCAAACTGAGGTACCCCGCTAAATATTTCTAATAAAGTACGAAGCCCTAAGTTTTTAAGGTCTTCTTCGGTGCTTTTGCCAAAGAGGATATTAGAAGCTTTTATGGCCAGATCTAATTCTTTTTCGCCGTGCACCATGGTGGTTACTTCTTCGGCTAGCTTTCGCTGTAATGCTCTTTGATGCGGTGCTTCCTGATGTTCTGCAACCAATTTGGCAATCTCTTCTTGCCCAAGCATGGTGAATATCTTAATATACTTCTCCGCGTCTGCGTCGCTCGTATTTAACCAAAATTGGTAAAAAGTATAAGGGCTGGTGTATTCGGCAGAAAGCCAAATATTGCCTTCCTCGGTTTTTCCGAATTTACCACCATCGGCCTTCGTAATTAAAGGACAGGTAAGGGCAAAAGCTTCACCACTTTCCTTGCGG
>CBFHVV010000003.1:0-677 GCA_965658965.1 Croceimicrobium sp. | reverse complement strand
TACCCCACTGATCAGAACCACCCATTTGTATTTTGCAATTGTACTCACGGTAGAGGTGCAGGAAATCGAAGCCTTGAACTAGCTGGTAAGTGAATTCGGTAAAAGACATGCCTTCGCCTTCTCCGCTTAATCTCTTCTTAACCGAGTCCTTCGCCATCATATAATTAACGGTAAGATGCTTACCGATATCGCGAATAAAATCTAGAAAGCTGAAATCTCGCATCCAGTCGTAATTGTTAACAAGGATGGCAGCATTAGCGGCATCGCTATCAAAATCTAGGAAAAGGCGCAATTGTTCCTTTATGGCATTTTGATTGTGACGGAGCGCCGCTTCATCTAAAAGATTGCGTTCTTTGCTTTTGCCAGATGGGTCGCCAATCATACCGGTTGCTCCACCAATTAATGCCAGCGGACGGTGACCCGCCTTTTGGAAGTGCTTTAACATCATGATGCTAACCAAGTGGCCAATATGTAAAGAATCAGCAGTGGGGTCAATACCCACATAGGCCGAAGTCATTTCTTTGGCTAATTGATCATTGGTTCCGGGCATGGCGTCATGCAACATACCGCGCCAGCTTAATTCTTCAACAAAATTGCTCATAGTTCTCAGTAAGATGCACAAAATTAGGACTTCGACCGGAAAACAGATATAGTTTGTGGGGGGTATTTTTTAAAAA
>CBFHVV010000002.1:0-71557 GCA_965658965.1 Croceimicrobium sp. | reverse complement strand
TCAAGAAGAAAGACATCCTCGCCTATCACCAAGAAGGCCGACCGGGGAAAATTGAAGTTATACCTACCAAGCCCAGTAACTCACAAAGAGATCTCTCTATCGCCTACTCACCTGGGGTCGCGGATCCTTGTTTAGAGATTGCGAAGGATAAGGAAAATGCCTATAAGTATACGGCAAAAGGGAATTTGGTTGCCGTTATCAGCAATGGTACTGCAGTATTAGGACTAGGAGATATTGGCCCTCTAGCCAGCAAACCCGTAATGGAAGGGAAGGGTGTTTTGTTTAAAATTTTTGCTGATATCGATGTATTTGATATTGAATTAGATGCTAAAGATCCAGAACTATTTATTCAAACTGTTAAAGCCTTAGCCCCCACTTTTGGTGGCATTAACCTAGAGGATATAAAAGCTCCCGACTGTTTTTATATTGAGCAGCGCTTAAAGGAAGAATTAGATATTCCTTTAATGCATGATGATCAGCACGGAACTGCTATAATTACCGCTGCTGCCTTAATGAATGCCGCGGAATGCGTAAATAAAAAGCTCGCCGATTTAAAAGTAGTGTTTAATGGAGCAGGGGCCGCTGCTAGTAGCTGTACTCAATTATTTATTTCATCTGGCGTAAAGCCCGAAAACCTGTTAATGTGCGATAGCAAAGGGGTTTTAAACACGCACCGAACAAATTTGAATGAGGAGAAAAAGAAATTTGTACGTGAAACCAAGCATAACACTTTAAGTGAAGCCTTAGTAGACGCCGATGTTTTTGTAGGGCTTTCCGTTGGAGGCGTTCTGAGTAAAGAAATGGTAAACAGCATGGCCAAAGACCCTATAGTTTTTGCTCTTGCTAATCCTGAACCAGAAATTAGTTACCGAGAAGCCAAAGCCGCCCGCGAAGACGTTATTGTGGCCACAGGACGCAGTGATAATCCCAATCAGGTCAACAACGTTTTAGGTTTCCCTTATATTTTTAGAGGTGCTTTAGATGTACGCGCCAAGAAAATTAACGAAGAAATGAAGCTAGCTGCTGCTCAGGCAATAGCTGCTTTGGCAAAAGAACCAGTTCCTGAAATTGTAAACCTTGCCTATAACGATGATACTTTGGGCTTTGGTAAAGATTATATCATTCCTAAACCTTTTGATCCACGATTAATCGTAACGGTAGCCAGTGCGGTGGCGAAGGCAGCAATGGAAAGCGGTGTAGCCCAAACCCCCATCCTTAATTGGGATGAATATAAAGAACAGCTCTTATCTCGCTTGGGGCGTGATGATAAGTTTATTCGACTAGCACAAGAAAAGGCACGTACCAATCTTCAGCGCGTAGTTTTAGCAGAAGGAGATCAATTAAAAACCTTAAAAGCGGCACAAATTGCAGTAGACGAAGGCTTGGCACATCCTATACTACTCGGCAATAAGGAGCGGATCAATGCATTAATTAATGAACATGGCTTAGAGGATATTTCACACTTGCCTATCATAGACCCGCAAGAAGATAGCGATAGACGAGAAGAATATGCACAAATGTTCTTTAAAAAACGGCAAAGAAAAGGCATCACCCTCTTTGAAGCTCGTAAATACATGCGTGATCGAAATTATTATGGTGTAGCAATGACCGAGATGGGACATGCTGATGCCTTTATTTCTGGTACCACAAAACGCTATTCTGAAGTTATCAAGCCCATTTTTAAAATACTAGGGCCCAAGGAAGGTTTAACCCGCATTGCAGGCATGTACATTATGCTCACTAAGCGAGGGCCTATGTTCTTTGCAGATACCACCGTTATTGAAGAACCGACCGTTAATGATGTGGTTCAAATTACACGTTTGCTTGCCGAGTCTATTGAAAGAATTAATATTAAGCCCAAAATAGCGCTACTTAACTACAGTAATTTTGGAAGTAATCGAGGTAGCACCCCTAGCATAATGGAGGCTGCCTTGAAAATCTTACATAAAGAAAATCCGGGCTTAATAGTGGATGGAGAAATGCAAGCTAACTTTGCTTTAGACCGCGAGCTATTAAAAGAAAACTTTCCCTTTAGTGAATTAGTCGACCATAAGGTTAATGGTTTTGTTTTCCCCAATTTAGCTTCAGGAAATATTGCCTATAAGATGCTACAATCTTTTGAGGCAGCTGAGGCGGTAGGCCCCTTACTTATTGGTGTTAAGAAACCTGCACACATATTACAAATAGGTGCCTCTGTGCGAGAAATCGTAAATATGATTACTTTAGCAAGTGTAGACTCTCAAACAAGATAAATCACCCTAAACCTCTTAAAATGAATATTTTACTCCCAACTGACTTTTCAGAAAACGCCGAAAAAGCCTGTGAAATTGCTTTCAAACTGGCAGCCTACAATTTGGGCACAGTTAGCATTTTACATGCTTACGACCTACCCTACTCCGACCGATCGATGACAACTTCACTTTTAGAGGTGATGAAGGATAATGCCGAAAAGAATATGGAAGCCTTTTCTAAAAAGGTTAAAGCCAAGTATTCGGGTGCATTTAAAACCATTGTTAATTTAGGCAATCCCATTCGCTTAATTCATGATCATTCGGAACAAGATGATATTGACTTAGTGGTAATGGGTACCAAAGGGGCGAGTGGCATTGAAGAGGTGCTGATTGGCTCAAATGCAGCATCGGTGATTCAAAATACCAAAAAGCCAGTTTTAATTATTCCTCCTAAAACAGATTTACAAAGCATCAAGCGGATCGTATTTGCTAGTGATTTGGATCCCAAAGTGAAAGAAAGACCCTTACAGCGTCTAAATGCCTTTGCAAAAATGGTGGGTGCATCTATCGACATTGTGCACGTGCAAAAAGAAAATAATGTACCTACTGGCGCGCGTGACTTCTATAGTTCCTTATTGAAAGATGTGGAACATGAATTTAGTATAATTCGCTCCGACAATGTTGAGCAGGCTATAGTAAAGGAGGCCGCAAAAGAAGATGCCGATATCGTAGCTGCCATCAACAAAAATTACGGTTTCTTCGAAGGCATTTTTCATCGTAGCATGACTAATAAACTGGCTTATCACAGCTCCTTACCATTGTTGGTATTGCATGAACCTAAATAGTCTTTCTGCCTTATATCTAGGTAATAGATACTTATGACTGTACACGATATGGAGGAATGGTTGCCGGCCCGAGAGAAACCTATGTTAATCGCGGGACCTTGCAGCGTTGAGAGCGAAGAACAGGTTCTTAGTACCGCATCTGCCTTAGCGAAAAGCCAACAACTAAGTGCTTTAAGAGGTGGAGTATGGAAACCACGCACCAAACCAGGCTCTTTTGAAGGGATTGGTGAGCCTGCGCTAGCTTGGTTAAAAAAAGCCGGCCAAGAGAATAATTTACCAGTTATCACCGAGGTGGCCACCGCAAAACATGTGGAACAGGCCTTAAATGCAGATATCGACATGCTATGGATTGGTGCTAGAACCACCGTCAATCCTTTTTATGTCCAAGAAATTGCTGATGCCTTAAAAGGGGTAGATATTCCTGTATTCGTAAAAAATCCTATCCATCCAGAATTAAAGCTTTGGCTAGGAGCCTTGGAGCGCTTTCAAAAGGTCGGCATCAACAAATTAGCGGCCATTCACCGTGGCTTCTACGCCTATCAAAGTCAGCCTTTTAGAAATGAACCTAAATGGGAGATTTTTTTCGAACTGAGACGCTTAGCCCCGGAAATTAAAGTTATTTGCGATCCCAGTCATATTGCTGGCAAGCGCGAACTTATCGCCGAGGTTTGTCAAAGTGCGCTAGACCTAGGTATGGATGGCTTCATGATAGAGTCTCATATAAACCCAGACAAAGCTCTTAGCGACCCCGAGCAACAGCTTTTACCGGAGGACCTTGCTAAAATTTTCACCAGCCTCGAGCGCCGTGAAGAAGCTATTCACGATCAGCGTTTTATTGGCCAACTTGAGAAATTAAGAGGCGAAATAGACCAAGTTGACGAAGAGCTGCTAAAATTGATAAAGAAGCGGATTGACCTAGCCAACAGTATCGGTCCCGTAAAGTACGATCATCAAGTTACCATTTTTCAAATGAAACGATGGTTTAAAGTATTGGAGAACCGTAAAATGTTTGGACAAAAGCTCCAGTTGGATGAAAGCCTCGTTCACGAGGTGTTTCAGCTACTGCATAAATATTCAATTGACGAACAAATTAAAAGTCACCAAGGCTCTGCAAATCTATAAGCTTAAGCGCTTGCTGATAAGTCAAAATCCCTTGTTAAGCATTTAGTAATTCCTAAGGTTTTTCTAGCCCTTATTTTGCCGTTAACTTTGCAGCAAAGCGATATTATGCCATTAGATTACCTCTGGAAGCCACATGAAGCGGCGGATAAAACAACCTTACAGCAATTCGAGAAAGAACTGCCAATTTCCGAGGTCTTTCTTAGCCTTCTTCTACAGCGAAACATTTCTAATCGCTCACAGGCAGAAGTGTTTTTTAATCCCGATTTGCAAAAACTCCATGATCCCTTTTTAATGAAGGACATGGATAAAGCCGTAAAGCGTATTGTAGGAGCAATCAGCGCCCAAGAAAAAATAATGGTTTATGGCGATTATGATGTAGATGGCACCACTGCCGTAGCTTTGTTCTCTGCCTTTTTAGAAAAGCATCACAGCCAAGTTATTACTTACATTCCCGATCGATATAAAGAAGGCTACGGAGTTTCCCAGGCCGGAATCGACTATGCCAAAGAGCAAAACATCACACTAATCGTAGCGCTTGACTGTGGCATTAAGGCCAATGAAAAGGTAGAGTACGCCAGTCTTAAGGGTACTGATTTCATCATTTGTGATCATCACACCCCCGGACCGGAGTTACCCAAAGCAGTTGCCGTTTTGGATCCCAAAAGGAGTGATTGCCACTACCCTTATAAAGGCTTAAGCGGCTGTGGAGTAGGCTTTAAACTAGTTCAAGCCTTGTGTAAAAAATGGGATTTGAGCGATCAGCATTGGTTGCCTTACCTCGACCTCTTGGCTGTTAGTATCGGTGCCGATATTGTCCCCATGAATGGAGAAAATAGGATTCTGACTTATTATGGCCTTAAAAAAATAAACCAAAGTCCAAGCCCAGGTATTGCTGCTTTAATTAAAATTGCCAAACCGAGTGGCGGAAATTTAGATATTAGTGATGTTGTTTTTATGCTCGCGCCTCGCATAAATGCTGCGGGCAGATTAGCACATGGTAAAACTGCGGTAAGTCTTTTAAAGGGAGAGGATACTAGCATTGTGGAAAAGATTGCTCAAGAAATCAATCAGAACAATACAGAAAGACGCAGTTTAGACCAATCTATTACTCAAAAAGCCATTCGCCAGATACAAGATTTGGCGGAAGAAAACCGTAAGACATCCGTGGTTTATGAGGCCAGTTGGCACAAAGGAGTTATCGGAATTGTGGCCTCGCGCCTGATTGAAAATTACTATCGTCCCACGATTGTTTTCACTAAATCGGGTGATAAATTAGCAGGATCCGCTCGTACCGTGGCTGGCTTTGATGTTTACCAAGCTTTACTGAAGTGTGAACATATTTTGGAACAGTTTGGGGGGCACCCCGCTGCAGCTGGTATGACTTTAAAAGCGGAGCGCTATGAAGAATTTAAAAATCACTTTGAGAAAGTAGTTGCTGAAACCATCAGTCCCGAGCACTTGCAGCCTAATATTACCTATGACTTAAAGGTGAAACTTGACGAAATTAGCCCAAACTTCTACAATACCATCCAACGCTTTGCTCCATTTGGCCCAGAAAATCTTAGCCCAATCTTTCGCAGTGATGATTTATTAAATCACGAGTCAAGAGCTGTTGGCGAGAGTCAGAAACACCTTAAGTTAAGTATCATGGATCCGGAAACTGGCATAGTGATGGATGGCATTGGCTTTGGAATGGCACATCATTTAGAAACACTAAAATCTGGTACCAAAGTTTCAATTCTTTATCATCTAGAACAAAACATTTTCCGTAATAAAGTTAGCTTGCAGTTAAGGCTGCTTGATTTAAAACCAAGTGAAAACGTAATTTAAGCTTAAAGCTATGAGTAAAACAGCATTTATTAGTGGAGCAACCAGTGGAATTGGAAAAGCTACCGCGCAGAGATTTGCCCGCGAAGGCATGAAGGTAATTATTTGTGGTAGACGCTTAGAACGTTTACAAAGCCTAGCCAAAGACTTGAGTGAAATTACCGCGGTACATATCCTCAACTTTGACGTGCGTAACAGGAAGGCAGTAGAAAATGCTATTAATGCCTTACCAGAAGAGTTTGCCAGTATCGATATCTTAATTAATAACGCAGGAAACGCTCACGGTTTGGAGCCTATCCAAGATGGAGAAATTAGCGACTGGGATGCCATGATGGATATCAATGTAAAAGGCCTTCTTTATGTGAGCAAAGCCCTTTTACCGAGCCTAATAAAAAACAAGGGCCAAATAATAAACATCGGCAGCACTGCTGCTAAAGAAGTTTATCCTAATGGTGGTGTTTACTGCGCCTCTAAGCATGCCGTAGATGCTTTAACCAAGGGGCTTCGAATAGACCTTAACAAGAAAGGTGTGCGCGTAGGGGCGGTGCATCCTGGTATGGTAGAAACGGAATTTAGCGAAGTACGCTTTAAAGGTGATACTGAAAAGGCCGCCAAGGTGTACCAAGGTTTTAGACCTTTACAAGCCGAGGACTTGGCAGATATTCTTTACTTTGTTTGCAGCAGGCCTTATCACGTTAATATCGCTGATCTGGTAGTGATGAGTGTTGATCAAGCCAGCAGCACCATAGTAAATAAATAGCCTAGCGCAAAAAAGCGTTTCTCTTCTAAAAAATAGATTATTCCTCTGCTGAAGCTAGTTGAACTGCTGGATTTTCCTCTTTTTTGAGAATGGGCAGGGCGTCTACTCTTTTCTTTAGTTTTAACATTTCTGCCTTAAAGGCAGGCATGAAGTCATCACTAATAGGTTCTGCTTCCGGTAAATCCTGACGCAATGGGTCTACTTGCTGACCATTAACCCAAAAGCGGTAACAAACATGTGGGCCCGTGGCCAAACCAGTGCTACCAACGTAACCAATTACATCGCCTTGTCTAACGCGTGTACCCTTTTTAATACCTTTTGCGAATTTACTCATGTGTAAGTACTGCGTTGTATAGGTACTGTTATGGCGGACTTTCACATAATTACCATTCCCTCTGGTGTAAGCCGCTGCAATCACTTCTCCGTCGGCCGTCGACATAATGGGAGTTCCATGGGCTGCTGCATAATCAGTGCCTAAGTGCGGCTTTACCCGCTTTAGTACTGGGTGGAAACGATTGCGATTAAAGCGAGATGAAATCCTGAAAAAGTCTAAAGGCGCTTTTAAGAATGCTTTGCGCAAAGAGCGTCCTTTCTCATCAAAATAATCACGATAAGTACTATCATTATCGTAATAGAAAGAATAAAAAGAACGATCATTATGATTAAAATCTGCCGCTAAAATCCGGCCAATGCCCACAGAAACGGTATCATTAATAAAGCGCTCTTCATAAATTAACTTGAAGTAGTCCCCGGGTTGAATCCTAAAAAAGTCGATGGTCCAAGCATAGACTTTAGAAAGCTCCACCACTAAAGCAGGAGAGCCACCCTTATCCAGTAAACTTTGATATAGCGATGAATTTATAAGGCCACTTATGCCTTTGGTCACAACCTTAACCTCTTCTTCACCGCGGTAAACATTAACACTATCACTTAAGTCGAAAACCACATAATTAATGGCAGATGCTTGGTAAACCATATAGCGCGCCACATTCGTATCTTTTTTATCACAAAAAAGTGCATAAGGCTTGCCCGAGCGTAAAGAGCGCACGTCAAAAACGTCTTTAAAGTCTGTTGCTACTTTATGGATTGTAGCGTAATCTACTCCGAAGTTTAAAAGGATATTGCCAAAACTCTCACCGCGCTCTACGATAGACTCTACTACATTAAAAGAATCTACTGGTATGCCAAACTTAGTGGCACTAAGAGCGGGAATTGCTTCTTCCTCTTTAATGCTTTCTTCTAAAATGGTCGGGCTATCATCTTTAACAAAGCGATCGAACAGGCCCAGGTTGTTTAGAATTACCAAAGGAATGATCAGCACTAAAAAAGCTAATGCGATTTTGAGCTTTTGATTCATACTTAATTGAGTGGTTTGCAAATTGGCCGCAAATATACATTTGCTCTGAGAACCAAACGATCTGAATGACAAAATATTATCTGCCGCAGAAGAAAATTAAGAATTCTTTACCTCATCCAAAACTTGGTTAACCCAAGACTTACCCCACTCCTCTTTTTCTTGGTCTGTCCAAAGTTCTGGATAAAAAATACGCTTTTGAAAACGCGGGGGTAAATATTTTTGCCAATTGGTTCCGCCAGTCGCGCGAACATCAGCTGGACGACGAGCCAAATAAACAACCGAAGTTTTATAATGCTGAAGAGGCCAAAAAACATTCACATTAAGGTCTAATAACCTCAGCTGATCCTTTAATTCCTGATGGGCTTGCTCCGCTGGTTTGAGTTTTAGATAGAGTTGCCAAATGTTTTTGTCACTAAATTCTTTGGCGTGACGAATAATTTTATCAGAATACTTTAATTCAAACTGCTTAAGAGTAAGGGTTTTAGTCCCTGTTTCTGCGATAGTAGCACCCTTTTTCCAATAGATGTACTGATACATATCTTCTACCGACTTCTTCTTATCTAAAAAAGCGGGGCGAACCTCTTGGTCTACTAGGTTAACCATATCGGTGGCACAAAGCTCTATTAAGCGGTACTGAACCGACTGAAAGCCACTCGCTGGTATTAGGGACATTCTAAACTTCAGAAATTGATGACGATCCATTCCATCCATCATTACCGCAAAAGAATGCGTAAGCGCCTCGAAGTACCTATTAATCCTACCTAATTTAGCAGTAAACATTTCTGCAGTCAGCTCCTCGGCTGAAGCCAATTGGTTCAACTCGTGCAGAGAAAGTTTAAAGTACAATTCGGTAATTTGATGATACATGATAAAGATTTCTTCATCAGGAATATCGGTTACCGGACTTTGGAGACTTAGGAGGGTGTCTAAATGAATATAATCCCAATAGGTATTATAATCTTGATATAAAAGACCATCTAAGAAGTCCAATAACTCTTGACCACTAGCTTGATATTTCTCTGCTAATTGATCTAAACGCTCTTGAATTTCTGGGCCAACCGGAACTTTGTTAGGCATTATCACTAGTATTAGAAGCTCAAAGGTATCTAAATAGAATTTGTTTAACGATAGCTTATTGGTCGGATTAAATTCTCGGTATTTTCCAACTTCACCTTTATGCTACCTACCACTAATTGGCTTTCTATTAAAACAGGCACTTTGTTTACATCATCGCTTACATAAATTGTCATTCCCTCATTTTCATCAAAAATCCGCCCTTCTTGTAAACTAGGTTTCAACTTTAAACACTGCACCTTACCTTTTTCAGTTTTAACCATTTCTTTACCCAAGTAATGCAGCTTAAAGGGGAACTGCTCGTGATCTAAAAACATATTAAAACTAATCATATCGCCTTTTTTTAGCGTATCTGTTCTAACACTACGAGCGTAGTAAAAAGCACTTAACATATCCTGTGCATAAGGCTCATAACTAAAGCGTCCTTTTTGCGGTGCCTCTTTATCAAAAACCTTTTGTTTGTGCTGATCAAAAATTAAATGGCGCTTAATAATATAGCCGCCTTCGTTAACGTCACGGATAAACTCCCAAGGCACAATAGCCTCAGTATCGATATAAGACTCGTAGCGATCGCGGGTTTTAAAAAACCATTCTGCCATTCCTACCGTGCGGCCTATACCTACTGCATGATAAACAGGGCGACCAGACTTCTTAGTAATTTCTGTTACGCTTAGGCTTGCCTCTCCTGCATCAATAAAGCCGTAACTAATAGAATAGCTCAACTTCTCGCCTACTTTAAAGGAATTAGCTTTAAGGTTGCGTAAGTTATCAATAGTAGGCATTTCACTAGCTGCCTCATCTTGCGAAAGCGGCATAAAAGTTAGTGCCGCAATAGATAGTACTATAAGACTTTTCATGGGTGGACTTTGAATAATTATTACAAACGCAGTGCCAATAATTGCATTGCCTATTCGCCAAAAAGTTCGGAGAGCGTTCCTCGGGCAGCTCCGTAAACGTCGTCTACAGAGCTGTCATAACCTGGAATTACATCAATATTATAGTAGCGTTTAATTTCCAAGAGTGCCAGCAAAAAAACTACAAACCAAAGAATTAAGCCCGCAGACTTGAAAAAAAAACCAAATGCATCACGAATGAGCATAGTCTTTTTATTAGACTTTTTTTTCTTCTCTTTTTTGGGCAATATGGACGGGGCACCGGGTCGCATTAGAGGATGTGAATTTAATCATTTCCAAGCGACCTTCTGCATTAAGCTGCTATTTGCCCGCAATCAATTGGCTACAATATTCACAATTTTACCGGGTACAATTATCACCTTTCGAATAGTTTTACCTTCCAAGTACTGCTGGGTCCGCTCTAATGCCATTACCGCTTTTTCTATTTCCTCTTTGCTTAAATTTAAGGCTAGCTGATGCGTAAAACGCATTTTACCGTTGAATGATACTGGGTAATTGTGATTGCTTTCGGTTAAAAACTTCTCCTCATGCTTTGGAAAACTAACATAAGTAATACTCTCGGTATTACCCAATCTACTCCATAGCTCTTCGGCAATATGCGGCGCGAAGGGGGAGATTAAAACTGGTAGCTTTTCTAATATTTCCCTTTTAGTGCACTTTAAATCAGTTAAGCCATTAACTGCAATCATTAAGGCACTTACAGTGGTATTGAAACTAAAGCTATGGATATCTTCGTTTACTTTTTTAATTAAAGTATGCAAAACCTTTAATTCCTTTTCGTTTGCTTGCGCTTCGCTTAAAGAGAATTCGCCATCCTTAAAATACAGGCGCCAGAGCTTTCGTAAGAAATTATGCACACCACTGATACCGGCAGTATTCCAGGGTTTACTCTGCTCTAAAGGTCCGAGGAACATTTCGTACAAACGCAAAGTATCTGCTCCATACTGAGCAATGATATCATCGGGGTTTACAACATTAAACTTCGATTTCGACATTTTTTCTACTTCGCGATTAACTTTAAATGCATCCTTGAAAACAAGTTTTGCAGAGGCTAGGTCATCGCGCCAAGCTTTAAAAGCTTCGGTATCCAATTCATCAGAAGCACTTACCATATTTACATCCACATGAACTTTAGTGCAAGAGTACTGATCGGCTAATTCAGCCGAAACAAAAGTATTCTCACCCTCCACTCTATAGGCAAAAGCAGAGTAACCCAAAATCATCCCTTGGTTAATCAACTTTTTAAAAGGCTCCTCCTCTTTTACTAAACCGCGGTCTTTTAAAAACTTATGCCAAAAGCGAGTGTATAATAAATGCCCAGTAGCATGTTCGTTGCCGCCAATGTATAAATCTACATCGCGCCAATAATCTGCTTTCTCCTCCGAAACCAGGGTTTCTTCATTCTGAGAATCCATATACCGCAAGTCGTACCAAGAACTCCCTGCCCAACCAGGCATGGTGGTAGTTTCTAAGGGGTAACCTTCTGCTGCATTTACCACACCCTTATCTGGATGATAAGACCATTTCTGTGCCCGAGCCAAAGGCGGCTCACCGTCTTCTGTAGGCAAAAAAGCATCTACTGCTGGTAAATTTAAAGGCAGATGTTCCTCTTTCACTCGCCTTGGCAATCCATCTTTAAAATAGATTGGAATAGGCTCACCCCAATAACGCTGACGGCCAAAAACTGCATCGCGCAGGCGAAAATTAATTTGTGCCTCTCCAATTTTTTGCTGTTCCACTGCCTCAATGGCCTTAGCGATGGCCTCTTTTACTTCCAAGCCATTTAAGAAATCGCTATTAACTAACTTACCAGTTTTTGCATCGTAAGAAGCCACCTCGATATCACCTCCGGCCACAACTTCAACAATAGGAATATTAAAATGCTTAGCAAAAGCCCAGTCGCGACTATCATGCGCTGGAACTGCCATTACAGCGCCCGTTCCATAGGAAGCCAGAACATAATCACCAATCCAAATTGGCACTTTCTTACCACTAAAAGGATGGATGGCATAAGCGCCAGTAAAAGCACCACTAATCGTTTTCACTTCGGTCATTCTATCACGCTCTGACTTGCGTGCTGCCTGCTCCTGATAAGCGACCACTTCTGCACTTTGTTCAGCTGTAGTAATTTCATCAACCAAGTAATGTTCGGGCGCCAAGACCATAAAAGTAGCCCCAAAAATAGTGTCGGGACGGGTACTAAAAACCTGAATTTTATCTTGGTGATTTTCCAAGGCAAAACTCAAAAGGGCACCCTCAGAGCGACCAATCCAATTACGTTGTGCATCTTTAAGTGAATCAGTCCAGTCAATTGTATCTAAACCGGCTAATAACCTTTCTGCATAAGCGGTAATTCGCATACTCCATTGCATCATTTTCTTTTGCACTACTGGGTGCCCACCGCGTTCACTTAAACCATCTTTCACCTCATCATTGGCCAATACTGTACCCAGGGCTGGGCACCAATTAACTGTGCTTTCACTGCGATAGGCCAAGCGATAATTCTGCAGAATCTGCTCGCGAACTTTTTCATCAAAGCCTTCCCACTCTTCGGGTGTTATATTTAGCTCTTCGCCTGCAGTAGCGTGTAAATCCTCGGTACCATACTTATGTAGATGCCCTATTAATTCTTCTATGGACTTAGCCTGCTGAGCCGCTTCATCATACCAGCTATCGAAAAGCTGTAAAAATATCCACTGAGTCCAACGGTAAAAATCTGGATTTGAAGTGCGTACCTCCCGATCCCAGTCAAAGGAAAAACCGATCTGATCTAATTGCTCGCGGTAACGCTTAATATTTTCTTCGGTGGTCACAGCGGGGTGCTGTCCGGTTTGAATCGCATACTGTTCTGCTGGCAAACCGAATGAATCGTAACCCATTGGGTGTAGAACATTAAAACCTTGATGGCGCTTGTAACGAGCTACAATATCAGAGGCAATATAACCTAAAGGATGCCCTACATGCAAACCCGCCCCAGAAGGATAAGGAAACATATCCAAGCCATAAAACTTAGGTTTATCACTATCTTCCTTGGCGGCGAAAGTTTTTTGAGCGGCCCAATAAGCTCGCCACTTCTTCTCAATTTCGTTAAATGCGTATTCCATAATAAAGCTTTGCAATTCTGCACGGCGAAATTAAGTTTTAGTCTTTATTAGACCGCCAAAAGGGGCAGTAAATGACAATTATCATAACTAGACTTTTCGCTTTAAGTACTTTTGCACTTTAAATTTCATTTGCATGGATCCGAATGCTGGTAAAAAAGAGCTAATCAATCGCTTTGGTCGTGAAGAACTAGAAGCGCGTCTTCATGCGGAAGACTTTAAGCGTATTACTTTGTCCTTCTATAAGTATATTATTATTGATGATGCGCAGGAATTGCGAGATCGTTTGTTTAAAGAGTGGACCGAGCTAAACTGCTTAGGACGCATCTACATTGCTAGGGAAGGAATAAACGCACAAATGAATGTACCCGAGCAGCATTGGGAAGAGTTCAAAGACAAATTATATCAACATCCTGAATTTAAGGACATTCCCTTTAAAGTTGCGGTGGAAGACGATGGTAAGTCTTTTCTTAAGCTTACCGTTAAGGTTCGTAATCGCATTGTAGCCGATGGATTACCCGATAATTCTTATGATGTTACGAATGTAGGAACCCACCTTGATGCAGAAGCCTGGAATAAAGCGATGGAAGAAGGAGCCATTGTGGTAGACATGCGCAATCATTACGAAAGTGAGATTGGCCATTTTGAAAATTCCATTTTACCTGATGCCGAAACCTTTAGGGACGAATTACCCGAAGTTTTAGAAAAGCTTAGTGGTAAAGAAAATGAAAAAGTTCTCCTTTATTGCACCGGGGGGATTCGTTGTGAAAAGACTTCTGCCTTTTTAAAACACCATGGTTTTAATGATGTAAACCAATTACACGGTGGTATAATAGACTACGCTCGGCAGATTAAAACTAAAGAGCTCCCCAATAAGTTTCATGGTAAAAACTTTGTTTTCGACGAGCGACTAGGTGAAAGTATTTCAGAAGATATTATTTCCCATTGCCACCAATGTGGAGCAAAATGTGACACGCATGTTAATTGCGCCAATGTAGCTTGTAACTTACTTTTTATTCAGTGCCCTGTATGCGCAGAAAAGCATGAAAAGTGCTGTTCAAGCGAATGTCAAAGTGAAGTGCATCTAGACCCAGAAGAGCAAAAAGCACGCCGAGCAGGACGAGAAATTCGCAAGCGTTTTCACAGTCATCGAAAATGGAGCGATTTACATTCGGAAGAAAACTGACAAATGTTCTTTTTTCTCTAACTTCAAGATTTTTAATTTGACCTTCTCAAAAACACATTTATAGATGCCATTTTACCACAAACTAGGAAAAATACCGCATAAGCGCCATACTACCTTTAAAAAGGAAAATGGCGACTTGCACTACGAACAGCTTTTCGGCACTGAAGGTTTTAGCGGAATGTCTTCCCTTTTATACCACTTACATCGCCCAACTATGGTAAAATCGATTGGCAAGTCCATCGATTTAAATCCCAAAGCAGCCGTAAAACACAATATTAATAGCCGCATGTTAGAGGGCTTTAAGGTCAAGCCTGAAGCGGATTATTTAAAAAGTCGTACTACTGTTCTTTTTAATAACGATGTGCATATTTCCTTGGCTGCACCTACTAAAAGTCAAACAGACTACTTTTATAAAAACGGTGATGCTGATGAAATGATTTTCGTGCACCAAGGCACCGGAACCTTAAAAACCCTTTTGGGGAATTTGCCTTTCGGCCCCGGTGATTATTTGGTTGTACCACGCGGTATGATTTACCAAATACACTTTAACCAAGAGGCCAACCGCCTCTTCATTCTTGATTCCTATCAGCCGCTTTATACTCCCAAAAGATACCGCAACCACTTCGGACAGCTACTAGAGCACAGCCCTTTTTGCGAACGCGATATCCGTCAGCCCGAAACTTTAGAGCCCATAAACGAAAAAGGCGAGTTTCTGATTAAACTAAAGAAAGAAGGGATTTTACACGATATGGTCTATGCCTCACACCCTTTTGACGTAGTAGGCTGGGATGGCTACAATTATCCTTATGCCTTTAATATTAAAGACTTTGAACCCATAACCGGTCGGGTACACCAACCACCACCCGTACACCAAACCTTTGAAAGCGCACGCTTTGTCGTTTGCTCTTTCTGTCCTCGTTTATACGATTACCATCCAGAAGCCATTCCTGCACCTTATAACCACAGCAACATCGATAGTGATGAAGTGCTGTATTATGTAGATGGCGATTTCATGAGCCGTAATCACGTTGACAAAGGCTTTATTAGCTTACATCCCGCAGGTTTACCGCACGGGCCACACCCTGGTGCTTATGAGCGCAGTGTGGGTAAAAAGGAAACAGCAGAGCTTGCCGTGATGGTAGACACCTTTGCGCCTTTGCAGGTTACCCAGGCGGCTTTAGATATGGAATTAGAAAATTATCATTTAAGCTGGTTAGAAGATTAAGCTAACCACTTTTAGAATTATACTTTTGCAAAAACAGCTTTTATGGAAACCACTCACGATAACACTTCACTAAAACTGAAGAAAGAATTTTTAGAAGCAGAAGATTTTCTTCCTCTAAATGGTACTGATTACGTAGAACTCTATGTAGGCAATGCCAAGCAAACTGCTCACTTTTATAAAACTGCTTTTGGCTTTCAGTCTTTGGCTTACGCCGGATTAGAAACAGGAATGAAAGATCGCGTATCTTATGTTTTAGAGCAGGATAAAATTCGCTTAGTAATTACCTCGCCATTAGGACCTGGTGGCCCAATAAACGAGCATATCAACAAACATGGCGATGGCGTAAAAAACGTAGCCTTATGGGTAGATGATGCTGAAAAAAGTTACCAAGAGACCACTAAACGTGGTGCCGAATCTTCTTTTGAGCCCTACAAGATAGAAGATGAAGATGGCAGCGTTACTTTAAGTGGTATTAAAACTTATGGCGATACAGTGCATGTTTTTGTCGATCGCAGTAATTATAAAGGTGTTTTCATGCCTGGCTTTAAAAAGTGGGAGAGTCACTACAACCCTAGTGAAGCGGGCCTAAAGTACATCGACCACATGGTAGGTAATGTTGGCTGGGGCGAGATGAACAAATGGGTTGACTTTTACGCTAAAGTGATGGGCTTTGCGCAGTTGGTTTCCTTTGATGACAAAGATATCTCTACCGAGTTTACGGCCTTAATGAGTAAGGTAATGACCAACGGCAATGGAAGAATTAAGTTTCCCATTAACGAACCCGCAAAAGGCAAGAAGAAAAGTCAGATTGAAGAATATATAGACTTTTACCAAGGTTCTGGGGTTCAGCATATAGCGGTAGCAACCAATAATATTTTTGAAACGGTAGATCGTCTGAAAGACCACGGAGTAGAATTCTTGTATGTTCCCGATAGCTATTACGACGATTTATTGGAGCGTGTAGGTGACATTGACGAAGAAATCGGCGAATTAAGTAAACGCGGTATTTTAGTAGATCGTGACGACGAGGGTTATTTGTTGCAGCTTTTTACAAAGCCCGTAGCGGATAGACCTACGCTTTTCTTTGAAATTATTCAACGTAAAGGAGCCAAGAGTTTCGGTAAAGGAAACTTTAAAGCCTTATTTGAAGCAATTGAAAGAGAACAAGGTAGTCGCGGAACTTTATAAGTTAAAAGGGATTTTAAGATTTCGAGTTAACTAATTAAACTGTACTTTCGAGCCCATTCATTTATTTGAATGGGCTTTTTTTTATCGCAAAGCAACCTTAAGCGCTTTAACTGTGTCATCCTGCTATGAAGTACTATTTCTACACCCTTATTTGCCTTTTTGCTGTTTTTAATAATCTTTCTGCTCAGAGCATTAAAGGCCAGGTTGTAGATGAACAAGGTAAAGGCCTGCCCTTTGTTAATATCACTATTAATGATGAACGCCGCGGCACTTCCGGAGACCTCGACGGCAATTTTGCCTTCACCAATGAGAAAGGCGACATTACTAGTCTGCAGTTTTCTTATATCGGATTCGAAACACAGACCCTTTCAGGCGAAAGCCTAAAAAAACAGCCCCTTATTGTTATTTTAAAAGAGCAAAGTACTGCCTTGGCGGAGGTAACGGTTGTGCCAGGACTAAACCCTGCACATAGACTGATTAAAAATGCGGTTGCCAATAAAGATCGCAATGACCCAGAAAACTTAGAAAGCTTTAGTTACTACAGTTATAGTAAATTTTGGATCACCTTTAATGTAGATAGTTTAGATCCAAAAATAGACACCATAAAACTCTCAGACCGAATAGATAGCCTCGCCGCAGATCAAAAAGATACCATCTTACGGGTAGACAGTTCTAACTTTCAGATGAAGCAGTTTTTTAGCAGTAAGCATTTATTTTTTATGGAAACGCTCACTGAGCGAAAAGTAAAGAAACCGCGCGACAATGAAAAGGTGCTTGCCCAGCGAACTTCAGGCTTTAAAAGCCCCATGTTTGCACTGATTGTAACCCAGCTTCAAAGCTTTTCTTTCTACGGAGATTTTATCGGTATTGGCGATGAAAAATATTTAAATCCCATCAGCAAAGGCAGTACCAGTCGTTATCTATTTTTAATGGAAGACAGCCTCTTTACCCAGAGCGGCGATACCATTTTCACCATTAGCTTTCGCCCCCGACTAAATAAAGGCTTTAAAGGTTTAAAAGGGGCCATTTCTCTACATTCTGGCGACTGGGCCATTGCCAACGTAAGAGCAGTGCCAGCGGAAAGTGAAAACACACCAATATCCATTCGTCAAGAATACCAGTCCTTCGGTGAACATAAATGGTTCCCCATTTCTTTTGAAGCAGATATAGCTCTTAGTACCGTGCAGGTAAATGGCTTGGCTCCTAAGGCCATTTTACGACGAAAAATTACCAATATAAACCTAGCTCCACAATTAGACAGAAAAGATATTTCTTTAGCCGAGATCAGCATTGACGAAGAGTCTAGTGAATTTGCCGATAGCCTCTTATTGGCTTTTAGGGGGGATAATTTAGACAGTTTAGAAAATAACACCTATGTATTTATTGACAGTGTTTCTGAAGCGGAAGACATTGAACGAAACCTAAATATACTCCTCACTCTTAGCCGCGGCTATATTCCTTATAAATGGATAAATTTTGATATTAATAAGTTTATAAATTACAACGATGCTGAGGGATTTCGCCTTGGTTTAGGCATTGCCACCAATGACAAGCTTTCTCCTCACTTTCGACTAAAAGCAGCAGGAGCTTACGGATTTAAAGATCAACTTTGGAAACAGCAGTACGAGGCTGAATTTGATTTACATAAAGCCAGTGGCTTAAAAACTTGGTTTGGTTTTCAAGACGAAATTTTTGAAACCAGTGCCCTCACAATCCCTTCTATTACTAAACCTTCGATAGTTGAAAATAATTTTCGCCGGCTCTACATTAACCAATGGGATTATGTGCGCCGTGCTTACTATGGCCTTAGCCAAAATGTAATTCCCGGACTAAATTTAAAACTTGAGGCTAATTACGAAAGAAGAGAAACTTTAGGAAACTATCAGTTCTTGGAGAATGCAAATGCCCAAGCCCAAAACATTACCGACTACGCAGAACTGCGCGCCACCATGCGCTATGCCCCGAAGGAAAAAATAGCCGAAACACCCTTTGGCCAATTGACTTTAGAAAGTGGTTATCCTATTTTCTGGCTGAGTTATAATCGTGGTTTCGCAGATATTTTTGATAGTGAATATAATTATGATATTCTTCAATTTAGAGCGGAATACAAAAGAATGAGCCTGCGCTTTGGCGAGAGTAGCTTTAAGGTAGAAGCCGCTAAAACTTGGCAAGATCTGCCAGCAGCTAAATTATTTACGGGCAGTAGTAATGGTTTTCCCGGTCAACTTTTTAAAGATCGATTCCTCGCTGCCGATCGAAACTCTTTTGAAACGATGGCTTTCAACGAGTTTTTAAATGATGAATATTTGGAAATTATGTGGCGACAAGATTTCAAAAGCCTGCTTTTTAAAAGAAAAAATTTCGCCCCACATATTGAGATTGTAAACCGCATGGCTATTGGTAATCTTCGCGCACCCGAAAAACACCAAAACATCGGCTCCAAAACTTTAAGCCAACCCTATTTCGAATCTGGCTTAGAGCTGAACCGCCTTTACACGAGCCTTTTTAGTGGTATTGGTTTGGGCTTTTATTATCGCTACGGCGCTCAGAGCTTAGAAGAACCTATTGATAATCTGGCTATTAAAATGACTTTGAAGTTTGTTTTTTAAAATCTCAAGCTTCTCAAAGAAGTGCATTTCCCAAAGCTCTAAAAAATTAAATCGCGGACCGCTTGAGAATTCTTAGTTTTGCTCAAATTTAGCGACCGCCCGCAGGAGCATGTTTACATTTATAGCCCGCCTCATTCTTCGAAACCGAATAACTATGCTCAGCATTTTGCTATTGCTGAGCTTTTTTATGGCATATCAAGGGCAATTTGTAAACGTTAGCTTCAAATTCTCACGGCTTTTACCAAAAAATGATACTACCCAAGTAGATTACGATGAATTCCGTGCTCGCTTTAATCAAGTAGGTAATACCGTAGTTATTGCCATTGATAGTTTTGATGTTTTTGAAGCCAAAAATTACCAAGCTTGGCATAGTTTGGAAAATAGCCTACTTGAAATTAAGGGTGTCTCTAATATCCTTTCGCCCACCAATGCCTTAAACCTGGGCCGCGACGATAGTACCCAGAGCTTAGTCTATAATTCCCTCGCTCCTTCTTTAGAAGCTGGTAAATTCGATTCCATTCGTACGATTTACAACTCACTGCCTTTTTACCGTGGCTTATTACGAAGCGAAGACCAGCAGGTACCGCTAATGCTGGTGCAAATTGACCCCAAGCAGCTCTACGATAAAAACATAATTCGCATTGTTGAGGAAATCAAACAAACTGTAGCGAAAGAAGAAGCCGCTTTAGGCCAAGACATCAAAATTAGTGGCCTCCCCCATATTCGGATGGCCAATACTAAAACTATTAGTCAGGAGATTTTTATGCTAGTAGGGCTCGCTCTTCTAGTTACCGGATTAATTCTTTATGCCTTCTTGCGGAGTTTCCGAGCAATGCTCATTTCAATTGGGGTGGTAGTATTAGGCGTTTTTTGGTCATTTGGTCTTATCTCGGTCCTAGACTATGAAATCTCCATGTTATCCTCTTTAATTCCTTCTTTGGTAATTGTAATTGGCGTCCCTAATTGCATTTTCCTAATTAATAAGTATCACACGGAATATAAAAATCATGGTAATCGCATTCTCGCCTTGCAAAGGGTGATTCGCAAAATTGGCGCCGCCACTTTACTCACCAATATTACTACGGCTATGGGTTTTGCCGCTCTCATTCTAACCAATAGCGTGATCTTAAAAGAATTTGGAGTGGTAGCCTCAATTAATGTGATGATGGTCTTTGTAATCAGCATTATTGTCATTCCCATTTATTACAGTTTCGCGCGCGCACCCAAAGAGCGTCATTATAACCACTTAGAACAGAAGTGGGTAAAAGGCTTTATTGATTGGTTAATTCGCACAACCATGTATCACCGTAAGTGGGTATATTCTTGCTTAGTGCTAATTTTAGCAATTGCCTTATACGGCGTCAGTAAAATCTACACCACTGGTAATCTTAGCGAAGAGTTTAAAAAGAGTGACCCCGTATATAAAGATTTACATTTTTTAGAGCGAGAGTTTAATGGCATGGTACCATTGGAATTGGTAATTGACACGCGTAAGGCCAATGCCATTTATAAGAGTTCCACCTTAAAGCGCATCGATCGCTTGCAAAATGACTTAGATCAGGTAGAAGGCATCAGTCGTTCCTTATCCATTGTGGACGGTTTAAAGTTTGCTAAACAAGCCTATTATCGCGGCGACTCTAACTTTTACGCTTTACCCACCAGTCAGGAGAGAAGTTTTATTGCTAGCTATCTTCCGAAAGGAGGAAAAGACAAACAATCTAGTTTACTAAGCTCTTTGGCTGATAGCACCGCCCGTTACACCCGCGTAACCATGCAGGTAAAAGACATGGGCAAAGAAGAAAGCACTTACTTAAAAGATGCCGTTTTCTCTTCCATCGCTAAAAACTTTCCGAAAGAAAGGTATGATGTTACGGTTACGGGGGCATGGGTGGTTTTCCAAAAAGGGACCACTTATCTTATCAAAAATTTATTAGTAAGCCTAAGCTTAGCCATTGCGGTAATTGCCTTAGTTATGGCTTTTATTTTCCGCTCCTTCGCCATGGTCTTAGTGTCTTTAGTTCCAAATATCTTTCCCTTAATAATGACAGCGGGAATTATGGGCTATTTTGGCATTCCCTTAAAACCCTCTACCATTCTGGTATTTAGTGTAGCCTTTGGAATTAGCATTGACGATACTATTCATTTTTTGGCCAAATACCGACAAGAACTCAAAAACACGCGCTATAATATCGGGCAGTCGGTATTGCTAGCCATTCGCGAAACTGGGGTTAGTATGTTTTACACTTCCATTGTCTTGTTTTTTGGTTTTAGTGTCTTTACCGCCTCTAGCTTTGGTGGCATTGTAGCTTTGGGTATTTTAGTGAGTATTACCCTTGTAATTGCTATGATTGGCAATCTTTTAATATTACCAACCTTATTGCTTAGCTTTGAAAAGCTGATTATCAGCAAATCTTTTACAGAGCCTTACATTACCATTTACGATGAAAATGTAGATGAAAGTGAGGACTTTGCGGGAGATCAACCTTAAAACTAAAATTATGAAAGGCATTATACTCGCAGGTGGATCGGGCACAAGATTACACCCTTTAACTTTAGCGGTAAGTAAACAACTAATGCCGGTTTACGATAAACCCATGATTTATTATCCCCTTGGTACACTCTTACAAGCGGGAATTAGTGACATCTTAATTATTTCCACGCCACATGATATGCCTCTTTTCCAAAAGCTTTTGGGCGATGGAAGCCGCATTGGGTGTAACTTTCAATATACCGTGCAGCACGAACCTAATGGTTTAGCTCAAGCATTTGTTTTAGGGAAAGATTTTATCGGAAACGATAGTGTTGCTTTAGTTTTAGGTGACAATATTTTTTACGGCTCAAAAATGGAGGACCTTTTACATAGCAGTAAAAACCCCAATGGCGGCGTAGTTTTCGCCTACCAAGTATCAGACCCAGAGCGTTATGGCGTGGTGGACTTTGATGAGAATCTTATTGCGCGTTCTATTGAGGAAAAGCCTGCCAAACCTAAATCGCGCTTTGCCGTTCCTGGTTTATATTTCTATGATAATAATGTAGTGCAAATTGCGGCCGATTTAAAGCCTTCGCCACGTGGAGAGTATGAAATTACCGACGTAAACAAGGAATATCTAAAACAAGGGAAGCTTCAAGTAGCCATATTAGATAGAGGAACGGCTTGGCTTGATACTGGCACATTCCCTAGTTTAATGCAAGCCGGGCAGTTTGTGCAGGTAATTGAGGAAAGACAAGGATTAAAAGTAGGTTGTATTGAAGAGATAGCCTTCCGCCAAGGATTTATAAATGATGAAAAGCTGGTTGAAATTGCCGAGCCTCTTTTAAAAAGTGGTTATGGCAAATACCTCTTGGATTTAGTGAAAAAAGACTGATTAAATAGTTGATGGAGAAATTTAAGGATTATGTAAGCTTGATTGAAAACAGCTTGGCACGCCAAGATTTTGATCAAGAGCCAATTGAATTATACAAACCTATTTCCTACATCCTTTCTTTAGGAGGTAAGCGACTAAGACCAGCAATGGTTTTAGCTGGCTGCGACCTTTTCCGAGGAACTCTGGAAGATGCGGTGTTGCCAGCTTTAGCCATAGAGATGTTCCACAATTTCTCATTGGTACACGACGACATTATGGATGATGCTCATCTACGCCGTGGCAAAAAAACCATTCACGAAAAGTGGGGCACTAATGTGGCCATCCTTACGGGAGATGCCATGCTGGTTAAATCCTACCAGTACCTTAATCAGGTTGACAAAAGTATTCTAGCTAAGGTCCTAGAGATTTTCTCCAAAACGGCCTTAGAAGTCTGCGAAGGTCAGCAATACGATATGAATTTTGAGACCTCATCTAGCGTAAGCGAAGAAGATTACTTGGAGATGATTCGTCTAAAAACGGCGGTTTTGCTAGGTGCCGCTCTTCAGATTGGAGCTTTAATCGGCAAGGCCAATAGCAGTCAAGCTTCCGCACTTTATAAGTTTGGTGTAGATGCTGGCTTAGCTTTTCAGGTGCAAGATGATTTATTAGACGCTTTTGGTGATCCTGATAAATTTGGGAAAAAAGTAGGCGGCGATATTTTACAAGACAAAAAAACCTTGTTAATGATCTATGCCAAAGAATTTGCGCCATCTGAATTAGAGGCTTTGCAAAAGGAAAATTTGCAAGGAGATGCGAAAGTAAAGGCATTCCAAAAGTTTTTTATTGATTGTGGTGCTGAAACCAAAGCCATTTCTAAGCGCGAAGAATTACTTAAAAGTGCACTGTCGGCGCTCGCTTCCGCAGATGCTAAAAACGATAAAGTAAAAACCGAACTAACAAATTTCGCGCAATGGCTCAGTCATCGCGACCACTAAACATAAACTTTAGTCTTTTAAAATCGCATCCCGAAAAGGCATGGCTTCTGGCGGATCTGCAAAAACAAATTGCCAAGGACCTAGCTTGTGAGCGGGCAGATATACCGGATGATGATTTAGAGGAATGGCTTGAACAGTGGTTAATGCAATATCAGAGTAAAGGCCAGTCTTTAGTGGAACTTTTTTACCGCGTAGATTTAGATGAGAAATATCTTAGCGGCACCAGCGCCGAAATGGCGGAAGCCTTGCTAAAGCGAGAAGCGATTAAGGTTTACTTCCGTGCCCAGTATAGTGGTAAAATTTAAAAGTAAATTAAAAATATAGGAGCCCAAGAAGAACTATAGGGACTGTATTGATCGTGTAATAAATTGTAGCGCACCCCCAATAAAGCCATGCCCTTTGTTCCAACCTTTTGCCGGAAGCCAGCCTGAACAAAAAGCACATTGGTCCAACGGTTTTCTACATCAAAATCGAGAGTATTGATGTTATAGAGGTAAGCGTCATGATTTAAAACTTCAAATTGTGCTCCAAGAAACAAGCTTTCGACCGGGCTATAATTTGCAAAAAAATTGGGGCCGTGAATGGTATTTTCATAGTTCACATTGCGCACTGCTCCATTGCCCCACAAGGTTCTCCAGCGTGCATAATTATACATGTAGCCAGCACCGAGTACTAAATTCTCTTTTACCTGATAACCCACTTGAGGAGCTAAAAAAATATTGGTGTTATTGCCAAATGATGCGCCAGCGCCACCTCCAAAAATCAATTTATCGGTCCAGCTTGCCTTTTTTGTAGCCACTGCCTTTTTTGGGGTTTCTGGTGCTTCGTTTTGTTCGGCTGGTTTGTCAGCGCTCTTTCCCCCTTTTTTAAAGCGCTCGTTCTGGGCAGACAAACCCACAGAAAAAAGTAGGAAGATTAATAGCAAAAGATTTTTCATATTGAGCTAAACGAATTAGATTAGACAAAGTTATATAAAGCAATGGCGATTTCACATTAATATGCTCTATTAGAAGAATGAGAGCATTATATTTATCTTAATTTTGCAGACAATACGGATCACGTAACATTAACATGGACAGATTTTCTTTTCTCGGTGGAGTACATAGTGATTTTATCGATGAATTATACCAACAGTATCTTACAAGCCCTGATAGTATAGAACCTAGCTGGAGGGCTTTTTTTCAGGGTTACGATTTTGCACGCGAAGAATATGATGAAGAAGAGCTTGACTCTGAAAAGAGCGTTGAGTTCAGTCTAAACCATTCCGAGATTGTTGCAGAAATTCGTAAAGAATTCCAGGTCTTAGCCCTAATTGATGCCTATCGTAAAAGAGGGCATCTCTTTACCGCTACCAACCCTGTGCGTAGCCGCAGAGAATACAACCCCAAGTTAAGCCTCGAAAACTTCGGTTTAAAAGAGTCCGACCTTGGTGAGCCTTTCCAAGCGGCCAAAGAAATTGGTTTTGATAGCTCCAAGAGCTTGCGCGAAATCGTAGATCGCTTAGAGCGTGTTTACTGCCGCAGCATTGGATTAGAATATATGTATGTAGGTGATCCAGAAAAGATTTCTTGGATTCAGAAAAAACTACAAGAGGGCGACAATGCGCCAGACTATAGTGCCGAGGATAAAAAATTAATCCTGCATAAACTAAATGAGGCCGTTGCCTTCGAAAGTTTTATTAACCGCAAATTCGTTGGGCAAAAACGTTTCTCCATCGAAGGAGCAGAAAGTCTTATTCCCGCCATGGAGTTTGGCATTCGCCATGCCGCTAAATTAGGGGTAAAGGAGTTTGTAGTTGGAATGGCCCACCGGGGAAGACTAAATGTGCTTTCTAATATTTTCGGAAAAACTCAGCGTGATATCTTTAGCGAATTTGAAGGTAAAGAGTTTACCGATGAAGAGTTTGATGGTGACGTAAAATACCATTTGGGCTATACCACCACTAAAACTTTAGACAATGGCGAAGAGATTAAACTAAACCTGTCTCCAAACCCTTCGCACCTAGAAGCTGTAGATGCTGTGGTGTCTGGTATTGCGCGCGCAAAAATAAATACCGATTACAATAAAGACGAGTCTAAGGTTATGCCTATCCTTATTCACGGCGATGCGGCAATTGCTGCCCAAGGCATTGTGTATGAGGTATTACAAATGGAAACCTTAGAGGGTTACCGTACTGGAGGTACCGTGCATATGGTAATTAATAACCAAGTTGGTTTTACTACCAATTACTTAGATGCGCGCTCTAGCATATACTGTACTGACGTAGCTAAAACCGTGCAAGCACCAGTATTACATGTTAATGGCGATGATGTTGAAGCGGTAATACACGCTACCTTATTTGCCATGGAATATCGTCAGCGTTACAATCTAGATATTTTCCTAGATCTATTATGCTACCGGAAATACGGCCATAACGAAGGTGATGAGCCGCGTTTTACCCAACCGAAGTTGTACAAGACCATTAATAAGCATCCCGACCCCAAAGTTATTTATCAGAAAAAACTTGAGGAAGAAGGAACAGTGGATAAGGCCTTTGTAAAATCGCTTGAGTCGGAGTTTAAGGATGTGCTGGAAATGCGCTTCGATGAGTCGAAGAAAATTGAAAAAAATACCATCACCCAATTTATGCGTGGTGAGTGGGAAAATTATAAGACGGCTACACCAGAAGATTTTCACCAATCTATTGATACCTCTTTCGATATTGATAGCCTAAAAAAGATTGCTCGCACCATTACCGCTCTACCGGAAGGGAAGAAGTTCTTTGTGAAGATAAAGCGCTTAATGGATGACCGCTGGAAAATGGTTGATGAGCGCAATAGCCTCGACTGGGGAATGGCCGAATTAATGGCCTACGGTAGTCTTATACACGAGGGCTTTAATGTTCGTTTAAGTGGGGAAGATTCCGAACGTGGCACCTTCTCGCATCGTCATGCAGTGATTAAAGTAGAAGATTCTGAAGAAGAACATATTCTCCTAAATAACATTGAAGGTAAAGAAGGCCGTTTCGCCGTTTATAATTCACTGCTATCTGAGTATGGCGTAATGGGTTTCGATTATGGTTATGCCATGAGCTCCCCAGAAACTTTGGTAATTTGGGAAGCACAGTTTGGCGACTTCTTTAATGGCGCACAAATCATCGTAGACCAATTTCTTTCGGCAGCAGAAGATAAGTGGAAAGTACAAAATGGCCTAGTGCTTTATTTACCCCATGGCTACGAAGGTCAAGGTGCTGAACATTCTAGCGCCCGATTAGAGCGCTGGCTACAACAATGTGCCCAGTATAATATGCAAGTGGTTAATGTTACTACCCCTGCTAACTTTTACCATCTATTACGCCGCCAAATGAAACGGGATTTCCGCAAACCATTGGTGGTAATGACTCCTAAAAGCTTATTGCGCCACCCTAAAGTGCAGTCGCCACTAGAAGATTTAGCCCAAGGAAGCTTTAAAGAATTAATTGACGATCCCCGGATTGAGGATAAATCGACGGTTAAAAAGCTCTTTTTCCTCAGTGGTAAAATTTACTACGACATCGATAAAGTTAGAGACGAAGAATTGCCGCAAGATCGCGCCTTTATTCGCCTTGAACAATTATACCCTCTAGCTGAAAATCAAATTACCGATTTGGTAGCCAGCTATCCTAATGTAGAGGAAGTATATTGGGCACAAGAGGAACCCCGCAATATGGGCGCTTCTTGGTATGTTCTAATGAACTTCCCTGTTAAACTGAAAGAAGTTATTTCACCATCGGCCAGTGCAAGTACCGCTGCCGGTTCATCAAAATTAGCTGCCTCGCGCTATGAGGCTCTGTTATCTAAAATTTTCAACGCCTAGTTATCACTAAATCATGAGTTTAGAAGTAAAAGTTCCATCACCAGGAGAATCAGTTTCCGAAGTAGAAATAGCCAGCTGGTTAGTAGCTGACGGTGATTATGTAGAAAAAGATCAAGAAATCGCGGAAATCGATTCCGATAAAGCTACCCTTGCCCTTCCAGCCGAAGAGTCTGGCGTAATTACTATCAAGGTTGAAGAAGGCGAGTCAGTAGAAGTAGGACAAGTTATTGCCCTAATCGATACTAGCGCAGATGCCCCAGAAGGCGGAAGTGATAAAAAGGATACAGACGATAGCTCTTCTAAAGACGCATCAGCAGATAAGCCGGCATCGAAAAAAGACGATAGTAGTTCTACAACCAGTGCAACAGATTCTGCCAAGGCCGAAGAAAAAACCTATGCCAGCGGAAGCGCTTCCCCAGCTGCAAAAAAGATATTAGATGAAAAGGGTATTAGTGCAAGTGCCGTAAGTGGTACAGGTCGCGACGGCAGAGTTACTAAAGAAGATGCCATTAAAGCCGAAGCAAGCATGGGTACGCCTACTAACGCTCCCCGCCCAAGTGATAGCTCCAAAATGAGCAGCTTGCGTCGTAAATTGGCAAAGCGTTTGGTTAGTGTTAAAAACGAAACGGCCATGCTTACTACCTTTAACGAAGTAGACATGAAGCCGATCTTCGATTTACGCCAGCAATACAAGGAAGATTTTAAAATGAAACATGGGGTTAGCCTCGGGTTTATGTCTTTCTTTACCCTAGCAGTTACTCGTGCCTTAAAGGAGTTCCCACAGGTTAATAGTATGATAGATGGCGACCATTTGCTAAGTTATGGCTATGCTGATATTAGTATTGCTGTAAGTGGACCAAAAGGATTAATGGTTCCCGTAGTACGCAATGCAGAAACTATGAGTTTTGCTGGTGTAGAAAAGGACATTAAACGTTTGGCCACTAAAGTTAGAGACGGTAAAATTACCGTAGATGAAATGACTGGTGGAACCTTTACCATTACCAATGGCGGTGTATTTGGCTCTATGCTTTCCACCCCCATAATTAATCCTCCCCAAAGTGCTATTTTAGGTATGCATAATATCGTGGAGCGCCCCGTCGCTATTAAGGGAGAGGTTCATATCCGCCCGATTATGTACGTGGCCCTTAGCTACGATCACCGCGTAATTGATGGCAGAGAGTCCGTTGGCTTCTTAGTTGCAGTGAAAGAAGCGCTCGAAAACCCGGCTGAATTACTAATGAATAATGAGCCAAAAAAAGCCCTAGAGCTTTAAATAAAACTCACTTCCATAGAAAGCCGCCCAGTATCACTTGGGCGGTTTTTTTTTAGTTCTAACTTAGCGAATTGAATTTATTGTCAGATGATAGATACCCACACTCACATATACCTAGATCGTTTTAAAGAAGACATTAATGACGTATTAGAGCGTGCAAAAGCTGCTGGTGTTCAGCGCTTTTACCTCCCCAATATTGACAAGGATAGTATTGAAGATTTAAAAAACTTAGCCAATAAACACCCCAATATTTATCCCATGATGGGGCTCCATCCAAGCCATGTGAAAGAAGATTGGGAAGAGCAATTAGCCAAAGTTTGGGAAGAATTAGAAGGTGATACAAAATACTGTGCTGTTGGTGAAATTGGCATGGATCTCTACTGGGATAAGACCTTCATAGCCGAACAAAAACTTGCTTTTGCACAGCAAATTCGCAAAGCCAAAGAAATGGGCTTAGCCATTGTAATTCATTGTCGTGATGCCTTTGAGGAGACCTTTGAAGTTTTGGAAGCTGAAGCCGATGAAAATCTTTTTGGGATTTTCCACTGCTTTACTGGAAATCTGCAGCAGGCCCAACGCGCCCTCGCTTTAAATCTTAAATTGGGTATTGGTGGGGTGGTAACTTTTAAAAACGGTGGCCTCGACAAAGTAGTAGCCGAACTAAAAACTGAAGATTTAGTCTTAGAAACCGATGCTCCTTTTTTAGCGCCTTCACCCTTTCGGGGGAAGCGTAATGAGCCCGCTTATTTGTTGCAAATAGCACAACGCATTGCCGATTTACACGCCGTCTCAAAAGAGGAGGTAGCACGTATTACCAGCGCTAACGCCTTAAAAGTTTTCGGACATGAGCAATAGAGAGCCTAAAATATTAATGCTTTACACCGGTGGAACTATTGGGATGATTTTACAAGAAAATGGTTCTTACTTCCCTTTTAGCCTCGCCAATCTTTTAGCCCAAATTCCTGAAATATCCAAATTTGACTGTAGCATTGATACCGATAGTTTCGACGAACCCATCGACTCCTCTAATATGCTGCCCGAGCATTGGCAACGAATCGCCTTGCGCATTAAAGAAGATTATGGACAGTATGATGCCTTTCTACTTTTACATGGTTCCGACACTATGGCTTATACCTCATCTGCCCTGAGCTTTATGCTCGATAACCTCTCTAAGCCCGTAATTTTAACAGGCAGCCAGTTGCCCATTGGTATTCCTCGCTCTGATGCCCGTGAAAATATTCTCAGCAGTTTAGAAATTGCCCTTGCCCGCAATGATGAAGGCGGCCCACTTGTACCAGAAGTAGCCGTTTACTTCGAGTATGATTTATACCGTGGAAACCGAGTGCAAAAAGTAAGTGCCGAGGACTTCGAAGCTTTTCAATCGCCCAATTATCCCAAACTTGCCGAGGCAGGGGTGAGTATAAAGTACAATCGTAATTATATCGCTCGTGCGAAAGCTGGCGCCCTACAAGTTAATTTAAACCTAGAACCGCGCATTGGTATCATTCATTGCTTTCCAGGTATGGCTGCCGAGCTAGTTTTACCACAAATCCTTAATCGTCAAGCCAAGGCTTTTATATTGCGCAGCTTTGGAGCAGGGAATGCCCCCGGACTAGACTGGTTAATAGAAGCTTTGGAAGAGGTCTGCAAACAGGGTATTCCAGTTATAAATCTTAGTCAGTGTTCTGCCGGAAGTATAGAAATGACCAAATATGAAGCTGGTCGTAAATACCATGAAATAGGCGTTATCAGTGCTGGGGATATGACTTTTGAGGCAGCACTTTGCAAAGCTATGTTCTTACTAGGCAAAGACTTAAGTGGCGAAGAATTTAAAGAAGCCTTTGCGGAAGATTTAAAGGGTGAAGTGAGTATTTAAGCTAAAAAAAGAGTAATTGTATTTAAAACCGCGGAAGACCATGTTTTCCGTCTAAGCAATTGGTTTTTAGAGTCTTAATTCACTAGCTTTACCCTAAATATTCGCTATGAAAAACACACTCTGCTTCCTCTTATTGCCCTTTCTGGCTTTTACGCAACAAGACTTTGGTCAGAATGCTACTTGGCATTACACCTTTTCTGAATATGGCTACAGCGGCTACAAAAAAGTAGAGCATATTTCCGATACCAATATGTTTAATATGACTTGGCTCCTGTTTCAAGTGACTGGCATCACTGAAATCCGCACCGGGCCTGGACCAAACGATCTATTGCAAGACACAGCCGCTAGCTGGCCCGATATTTTTTTAGCCACCCGTAATGACTCTGTTTTTAGACTGACTGCAAGTGAGCCTTCTCTGCTTTATGATCTGAATGCCGACATCGGCGATAGTTGGCAATTTGCCCCTTTAGACACCACGCGAGGCTGCCCGGATACGCCCATCGCTACTGTTACCGGTAAAGGTATTGAAACCATAGCGGGAGCCACCTTAGCTTATATCGACGTAGCCATGCCTATGGATACACTTTTAATGAACGGACAAGCTAACTCTACCAGGTAAGCTCTTCCAGCTTCTTAAATCAAAGAATCTATCCACAGTTAGGGAGTCTGTCTTACGCAGGCCTTTTTTCAGAAAGCCCCAATTTATGCAATGGTTCCAGTTTTAAAGTAGCCTCAGTGTCCAGTCACAGTTTACGATGCTTCAGCAATGGTCAAGTTTCAATTAATAGAACGCAAAGCAGCTGCGACTATTGGTCTTTATTGACGGAGGAAGAATTAGCATTTGCCAATTTAGAGGTATTCCCCAATCCTAGTACTGACTTTATTCGCATCAGTGCCGAGCTAGCCATTAGCTCACTAGAATTAAGAGATTTAAGCGGCAAGTTGATTAGACGCTATGCGAAAGACAAAAAGGAATTACTACTTCCTCAAGGAGCAGGCATCTATCTGCTTAAGGTAGAATTTAAAAATGGCAATCGTCAGATAATCAAGGTTCAAAAACTAGCTAGCTAATTTACTTGGTAGCTGATATCGCTTCAAAGATTAATTTGATTCCCAAGGGTAGCTGAACCATTTAAACTCTGTTCTTATTTCAATGAGTCATGATTACCCTCTTGCTCACACTCCCGCTCTTGCTCACACTCCCGCTCTTGCTCCTCAAATCCCAAAGCGAAGCGACCTCAAATCTCAAGTCAAAAAAAAGGGGATTTGCTCCCTGCGATCGCTGATCCCAAGCGGGGTACCATCACCAAGAATCCCGACTTCTCGCTACGCTCCAAGTCATAAGATTTTTTTTAGCCTCTCACTTGAGCTAGTGCTCAGAATCGAAACGCGTAAAAAAATCCCACATCAGCTTGCGCTGTGCGGGATTCTTGCGGAGAGAGAGGGATTCGAACCCTCGGTACGGTTACCCGCACACACGCTTTCCAAGCGTGCTCCTTAAGCCACTCGGACACCTCTCCAGAAATTATTTATTTCTCAGTCGGCAAAACTAGAAAATAGATATCATTATTTCTCGTTAAATCTTAGATAAAGCGAAATTTGCGCTTAGATTTGCGACAATAACATAATGCTTTGAAAATTTGAGCCCAGAAAGGCTCGGCTTTTCTACAAGTTTTTTATTTTCACCAAAAATTTAATCAACTCATTAAAAAATGAAAAGAGCACTCTCTATCTTGGCTATCTTAGGTTTCGTAGCCTTCGGAAACACAAGTCTAATGGCCCAGGAAGCTGATTCAATGGACAGCGCAAGTACTGAAATGGCTGCCGACACTACCGCTGCCGACTCATCCGCAGTTGATTCTGCCGCTGCCGAACCAGCAAAAACTGTAGCCACTGAGGATGCTGCAACCGAAGAAGAGGTTGTAGCCGAAGACCAAACTTTCCACCAAATTATCAAAGAAAAATTCATTGAAGGTGGTCCTGGATTTATGGGTATTGTACTTATCGCCCTTATTCTTGGTCTTGCTATTTGTATTGAGCGTATTATCTACCTCAACATGGCTACTCCAAATGCCAAAAAATTATTAAACGATATCGAAGCGGCTCTAGCCAGCGGTGGTATTGAAGCGGCGAAAGAAGTTTGTCGTAACACCCGTGGACCAGTAGCTAGTATCTTCTACCAAGGCTTAGAAAGAAGTGGTGAAGGTATCGATATGGTTGAAAAGTCAATTGTATCTTACGGATCGGTACAAATGGGTCTTTTAGAACGCAATATTTCGTGGATTTCTTTATTTATCGCACTTGCTCCAATGCTTGGTTTCATGGGTACAGTTATCGGTATGATTGGCGCCTTTGATGCGATTGAAGCAGCTGGTGATATTTCTCCATCATTAGTAGCAGGAGGTATTAAAGTGGCCCTTTTAACTACTGTATTTGGACTTATCGTTGCGATGATCCTTCAGATTTTTTACAACTACATTATTGCTAAGGTTGACTCAATCGTTAACAATATGGAAGATGCGTCTATTGCACTAATAGACCTATTAGTTAAGCACGACAATAAATAGTATTACAACAAATGGTAGATTTTGGAATTTACACAGCTTATGTCCTGATTGGGATTTGCGGAGTGGGAATATTGGGCTTCTCCATTATGAACATTATCAAGCATCCTAAAGCAGCTAAAAGTGCCTTATTTGGCATTGCTGGTTTGCTAGTGATATTTGGACTAACATATACACTTAGTGATGGCAGTGAAGCCAACACTATCTTCGCCGATGAAGACATTTCTGAAGGCGGATTACGCAGAGTAGGTATGGGTTTAGGAACCTTCTATATCCTTACTGCTGTTGCGATCTTATCGATACTATACGTAGAAGTTTCTAGATTATTTAGTAAATAACCGCTATGGCAAAAAGAGCTTTACCCGAGATCAATGCAGGCTCTATGGCCGACATAGCATTCTTGCTACTGATCTTTTTCTTAGTAACCACCACGATGGATGTTGATTCTGGTATTAACCGTAAGCTTCCGCCATGGACGCCACCCGAAGAGATGCCTGACACTCCACCAGTAAAGAAGAAAAACATCTTTACCGTGTTGGTAAACTCAAGTAACCAACTTTTGGTGGAAGACGACTATATGGAGTTGCGCGATTTACGTGCAGCTACTAAGCGTTTTTTGAACAATAATGGTGATGGATCTTGCAGCTACTGTCAAGGGGCTGGTAGAAGTCCTGCCTCTTCAGACAACCCATTAAAGGCTATTGTGTCTTTACAGAACGATCGTGGTACTTCCTACAAGATGTACATTTCCGTTCAGAATGAGCTGGCAGCAGCTTATAATGAGTTACGTGAGGAACTGTCTCAACGCCGTTTTGGTAAGGCCTTCGACGATTTAAGCGAAGCCGAACAAAGTGAAATTAAGGATGCTTATCCGCAGAAAATTTCGGAGGCTGAACCTGTAAGTTTAGGATAATATGTCAAAGTTTAGAAAGAAAAAAGGGGGAGGTACACCTCCCATTTCCACAGCCTCGCTGCCGGATATTGTTTTCATGCTACTTTTCTTCTTTATGGTAACCACGGTAATGCGTGAAATTACCCTTAAAGTAGAAAACACTAAACCTTTTGCAACAGAAATCAAAAAGCTGGAGCGCAAGTCTTTAGTTACCTATGTTTATGTAGGTAAGCCGAAAGACGCTTACATTCCTCAAGTGGGATCTGAGCCTCGTATTCAGCTCAACGACGCTTTTGCTCGTGTAAAAGAGCTACAGCAATTCGTTATCACAGAAAGAGAAGCTATTAATGAGGCTGAAAGGCCTTTAATGACAGTTTCAATTAAAGCTGATGAAGATGTAAAAATGGGTTTAGTAACCGATATCAAACAAGAGCTGCGCAAAGCAAACTCTTTAAAGATTAATTATTCCACTCGTAAGGGTGATGTATACGGAGATTAAGAGAGTCTTTATATATCAAAAGCCATCCTTAGGGGTGGCTTTTTTTTTGCCTACTTCCTGCTAGCTCCCATATTGATGCTGGTAAGCTAAGTAATAGGTGTCAAGTAGCAACAAAGCTACCTTGCCTTTTCCATAAACACCTACACATCAATTAGAGGTCACATACCGCACTAACAGCCAAACAAAAGAGATAACATAACAATAGGTTTTCTGGGTTCGCCCATCCCAACCATCAATTAGCGCGGCACCTCGAAACTGGCACCATATTAAGGGGGATTCTAATGATCTACAAATCCTTGCATCAAAACTTGAATATTCCCTTTGTGAAGGGTTAACCTAAATTTGAAGCACAAGTTTGAAGCACAAGACTAACATGCGTCACTGCAATGCAATCTTATTGTGCCTAAATTATAATTGGAAATGAGAGAAGCCCAAATATAAGAATCGAGGAAATTCTCATTCTCATTTTATTAGGCATAATAGACAAATTAACTACCGTACGTTTCTACTCTCTCAAAATTTGATATAACTCAAACTGTCTTTAGGAGTGTCAAGCCTCTTATTATCCCAAAAACTAGGATAGTCTGAAACTTTCCTTTTAATATTCTCAATCTCCAATTTACCAGATTGCTGAGAGAGAATAAAATTAATTTCAAAAGGTTGCTCGCCGGGTAGCATGCCCAACCAAATTAAACCAGAAACCTTAAAGTTATTCTGGGAAGAAACTGTCATTCTTTGTAAGAAAGTAGTCTTCTCACGAACAAATCTTCCTTCCTTATCAGAGAGACTATCGTAATCATTATAGGTTTTGGGATACTCAACCAGATCCCCAAGCAAAAAAAGGCTATCTGTCTCTTCCAAAGAAAAGATTAAGCGTTGATGAAAGCCTCCCGAATGAGGCGAAACGTAGTATTTCCCCGAATCTAGATCTATGGTAAAGCTTAAAAAGGCTTGCCCCATTTCATCTTTCTGGGTATCAAAACGTATTTCAAAGGGATAATGCTCGAGCTCATTTCCAGACTCAGACCAATCGCAAGTAATAACACTTAAAAGAACTAATAGTAGAAGAATAGCTTTACGTATCATTTCACAATTAAAAAACAGTCTCTATTGTTTAAAACTCATTTCCGAAGCATGGAACGAGCAAATCAAGAAGCTCTTCTCCAATCGGCTTTGTGCCCCGGAACGCTGACAAATTAGACAAAAAAAGAGCGCCCATAAAAGGCGCTCTTCAATTAAAACTTAGTCACTTCTTGATTAGAAACTAATTACTGCTTCCAGTACAAGACCATCAAACTGGGCATCGTTTAGAATATTGTCGGTAGCATAACCATCGTAGTTCTGCATAACATACTCTGCCTTCATCATTACGTTTTTGGTCATAAACCAACCTGCTGCAAAAGCGATACGGCTTATGTTTACCTCTGTTGGATCTGCAGTAGGGGTAAAGTTTGGTAATTGTCCTGCTACAGTATTATATCTACCACCCACATAGAAGTTTTCGGTTTTCCCAAAGCGGTACACTAATTCGGCATAAATCTGAGTATAGGTACGTGTTTCAGATTCGGCAGAAATCTTTCCGCTAGAAGTTTCAAAAGCACCCAAGAATTCAAATCCTTTAAACTTCACAAAAGGGTTAATCATTATGCTAGTTACTTCGTTGATGAAGCTTGGACTAATTCTACCACTTCTGTAATTACCAGCAGTACTTGCTCCGTCAGCTTCCGTTACCATATAATATCTACTACCACCGCGGTCTCCGAAATACAAATAGTTAGTATTCCCTTCTGCAGAAGTGTACAAAGAAGAGGTCAGACGAACTCTTAAATCCTCGTTTAGTTGACTATCCCAACCCACCTTAGCTAAAAATGCTGGGGTATAATTTCCGTCAGTTGCAACACTCTGGTTTAATTTACCATTGGTTACTCCTGCCATAAAAAGGAAGTCGCCTGGATTAAAATAAAGCTCTGCTCCTGCTTCTGTATTAAATGCATCCATCAATAGGTTGCCCACAAAGGGATTGTAAATGGCTCTTGCATTATCCGTTCTACGGAAGTGATAGTCGCCGTAATTTATTTCCATTAAACCCACTTTTACGGTAGTAAAATCCATGATGTTCTCTAAAAGGCCTTTACGAATCCAGTTTAAGTTACTTATTTGAATATATCCGCCTTTTACCCAGCTTTCTGGGTGGTGACGAGAAGATAGGTAAGTACGCATGTGCATTCTCATACCATCTGCTAAAGCCACGTCAATGTCTAAGTTCGCAGTAGGTAAGTTAAAGTTATTCCCAATTTGTTGTAGGGTATCTACAGTAGAACCGGTGCTATGACTTAATGCCTGCATTTGCACTGCAAAAGCACCACCCAGTCGAACTTTCATGCCATCAAAAGTAATATCAGTTTTTAGAGCTTCAAATTGGTTTATTCCTCTAAAGTCACGATAGCGATATTGTTGTATATCACGGTCAGTATCCAGTTGAGCAAACGCGGAGCCTATGCCTAAAATAAAGGCAAAAAGCAATGTTAACTTTGTTCTTGTTCTCATGATTGTGTTGATTATTAGTTATAGTTAATTGAAAATTTAATCGTTATCCTATCGCCAGTAGTAATGGTGCCCATCATAAAACTGGGGGCTTCCACATTAAAACTAGACATCGTAAAGGCAGTGGCTCCTGAGAGCTCAATACCATCATTTAATACTTTTGCTTGTATGGGTATTATTAGACGACGTGTTTTACCAGCAACCTCCAGATCGCCTACGGTAGTTACATCGTAAAGCCCTTCCCCTACTTTCTTTATAGCTTTCACGCTCACCAATTGATAGGTAATATTAGGATGATCATCTACCTTCAGTGCCTTATAAGCGTTATCGTCCATTGGGCCTTTACCGCTTTTTAAACTTCTCGCTGGCACCACTAATTTTAAATGGTTAATACCGAGCTTGTTCTCATAGATATCCACATCCATACTACCCTGCAAATCAGCCGCCTTCATTTCCCAATCGTGTAAAGTTGAAGTACCCTCAATGGCCATGGCAGACTCTGCGGTATTGGTTGTGTAGTTTAAAGGAATTGCTCTTTCACCGATTGGGCTGAGAGCTAAAATCATCGCTGTAAATAAGAGTTTCATATCTTGGTTTCTTGTTAGACAAAGGTGCAATTGATTGCAGAGGCTAACTATGATTATACTCAGTCCAGAAGATGATATAAGTCACTTTGCAGAAGAGTTTTGTTTATTAAGAATGATGGGGCAATACTGTAAGCTCTTGGATATCAATTATATTTCCTTCTACAGCGAGACCTAAAGACTAAGAAGTTCTGATAACTATGAAAAAAAGTTTTGCGCAGATTTACCAAACATTCAGAAAAAAAGCAGCTCTAGTAGAAGAATATGGTAGCAGACCAATCTTGTTTCAGCTTGCGCTAGAAGATGCTTTATATGAAACTCCACGCCATGCTTGGCGAGCCCTGTGGTTTATTAATCAAATAAAGAGTCCCAAGCTAGAAGAAGACCTATTAGCGATATATCCCCAATTAATAAGGCGACTGGAAGAAGGTGACCCATCTCTGCAAAGGGAGCTTTTGAGGTTACTACAGAGTTTAGAAACACCTGAAGACTGGGAAAGCTTTCTATTTGACCAGGCACAATTAATTTGGGAGAACATTGGCAATATTCCTTCTACTCGAATACAAGCGCTTTACTGCTTGCTAAGGATTGCTAAAAAACATCCCGCTTTAAAAAATGAAATTGCCTTATACCAAGAGGACTATTACTTGCAAGACCTTAGCCCTGGTATAAAACGGCAGGCGCAATTCCGCTTAGCCAAATTAGGCTAAACCCTTTTTGGCCAAATACCCCGAACGCAGAGTGGTAAAGAGTACCACTGTTACCGAACTGATTGGCATTAAAATAGCGGCCAGTAGCGGACTTAAAAAACCTGCAACAGCAACGGATACCCCAAGCAGGTTATAGGCTAGTGATATTACGAAAGCCCAGTTTACAATTTTTCGATAACTATGACTTAAGCCTAGAAATTGACCCAAGAGTGGAAAAGCTTGCGATTGTAAAAGTGCATCACTAGCAGGGAAAAAATTCACATCTTTTTCACAAAGACTAACCCCAACCTCACTTTGCTGTAATGCACCAGCATCATTTAAACCATCGCCTAACATTAACACTTTTTTGCCCTTGCCTTGTATGTTCTGCAAACGGTTTAATTTATCGTGGGGCGAATGATTGAAATAAAGGGCCGCTTTGCCGCCAAATATTTCCTGAAAACGTTCTCTTTCCGCCTCATTATCACCGCTTAAAACCGCCATTTGATAATGCTCTGCTAAATTATCTATACTCTTTTTCAGTGCTGGACGAGCCTTTTGGTAGAAAGTGAAGTACCCTCTCACTACAGCATCTTTCTCCACATAAACTGCAGTAGTACCCGCTTCATCACTCAGGTTTAAAAAAGACGCTTTTCCCAAACGATAGTAAGAACCACGCACCCGAGCAGCGACTCCTTCACCACTAGCTTCCTCAAAATTCAGTACCTGCGAAGCATCCGCCGCTTTAAGATCTAAAAACTGTAAAAGTGGCTTAGCTAGCGGATGCTGAGCATTTAAAGCCATGGCTACTACCGCCCATTTTTCTTCAAAACTTAAATCATCTCCATGCCAAGCAACCTGAATATTGTTGGGTAAGGTTAAGGTTCCGGTCTTATCAAAAACCACCATATCTATGGCTTGAAGGCGATTTAAGACAGTAGAATTTTTAATGAAAAAACCATATTTCCCAAACCAGCGCATCATACTTCCCGCGGCGAAAGGCTCTGCTAAGGCTAGTGCGCATGGGCAAGCCACAATTAGCACTGAAGTAAAAACAATAATTGCCTTAGAGAAATCGTATTGCGACCAAATTAAGGCTGCTACAATTGCAATGATTAATATACTTGGGGTAAAGTACTGGCTTATTCGATCACTAAAGGCTTTACTTTTCTTTTTAGGGGCATCTGCAAAAGCATCTTTAGCCCACAAAGAACTTAGGTAAGAATGATCTACCGAGCTACTCACCTCTACTTCTATTGCTTGGCCCGCTACTTTGGCACCAGCAAAAATTTTCTCACCCTTTAACTTCTGTACCGGTAAACTTTCTCCACTTAGATAAGAATAGTCTATTTCCGCCTTAGCGCTTAATAAATGGCCATCTGCCGAAAGGACCTCCCCTTGCCTTAATATGAGTCGATCACCTTCATTTAAATCGTCTATAGCAATGGGTTTTTCAGTCCCATCCTTCATAATAATATTGGCAGCTAAGGGCAGAAAAGAGCGTAGGTCGCGTTCAAAGCTAAAGTTTTGATAGGTCTTTTGTTGATACCATTTCCCTATTAACAGGAAAAAAACCAAACCAGTTAGGCTATCAAAATAACCTGATCCAGTTTGGGAGATAACCTCATAGGAACTACGTAAAAAAAGGACGGTAATCCCCATGGCAATGGGCAGATCAATACTTAAAGTGCCAGCGCGTAGAGATTTATAAGCAGTAACGAAATAATCCCGGGCACTGTAAAAAATAACCGGCAGGCTAAAAGCCATCATTAAGTAGCGAAAAAATTGCTGCAGTGAAGCATCGTTAACCAGACTATCGTCAATGTACTCTGGTAAGGCTAATAACATGGTATTCCCAAAAAAGAAACCTGCTACGCCCAATTGTATAAGCAGTATGTTTTTAGCCTTTTTACCTTCGCCTAAATGACTTATAAAATCGGGCTTATAGCCGATAAACTCTAGGGTAGCTGCCAAAACAGAAAGCTTCATTTCACTCTCAGAAAACTGAATACTAGCCTCTTTTTTTGCAAAATGTACTTGTACATTATTTATCCCAGCACTTACTTCACTTAAATTTTCCAGTAAGTATATACAGCTGGAACAATGAATGGCGGGCAAATGAATACGAATAGCATTAATGTCGCCTTCTCTAAAATGACAAAGCTGATCTTTAATCTTCTCCTCATCTAAATAAGCATAGATGCGAAGCGACTTTTCTGGCAAGTCTAGCTCCATTTTAGACTCCCCCATTAACTCATCAACCACCTTACAACCATAGCAGCAATAGCTTTTCCCGTTTTGTCCCGCCACTACTTCATCGATAGTTTGGTGACAATGTGAGCATTCCGTTAGGGTTTTCTTTTCCATGGGCATATTGGCAAAAGTGGATGAGATTGACTTGGCAAGCAATGACTTTTATCATATATTTGATATTCAAATTAAACAGTCTAGTCTTTGGAAACTCCACATCATTGTCAAACGTGCTTAAGCCATCAGAAGAGCACCTTTAGTGATTTACCTGACTCTGCTAAAGATGATTTAAGCCGCCTTAAAACCTGCGTAAGCTTTAGAAAAGGCCAGGTTATAATTCATGAGGGAGCGCGACCGCAAGGAGTTTATTGTATTCATCGTGGTAAGGTTAAACTTTATACCATGGGCACCGAAGGCAAAGAACAGATTATACGCTTTATAACTAACGGAGAACTTATCGGCTATCGCAGCCTTTTAAGTGATGAAGCGATAAGTGCATCTGCCACCGCTTTAGAAGATACCTATGCCTGCTACATTCCTAAATCGTCCTTCTTTAAGGTGATAGAGGAAAACCCAAAGTTTTCTTTAGATTTATTAAAGATGTCTTGTCACGAACTGGGAGAAGCAGGTAAAATGATAACTAGCCTTGCACAGAAAAATGTAAAAGAGCGTTTAGCTGAGATACTGCTAATCCTTCGTACTACCTTTGGAGAAGATGACGAGGGCTATTTAGATATTAGTCTTACTAGAGAAGAAATTGCCAATATGGTTGGAACAGCGACTGAATCTGTAATTCGCTTAATCTCCGAGTTAAAGAAAGAAGGGTATATCAGCAGTAAGGGTAAGCGAATTGCCGTTTCTGATGGAGTAGCTTTAAGGCAAATCGCCAATATTTTTGAATAGCTGACAAATATCATTTCTACTTTTTGAAGCCCGACTTATTTTCGTGACTTAAATTAGTCTAATTGTGGGTTTTAATAAAGTACACCAAACATTAAAGGCTTTGCTGCCATTCAATGTCTCCAATTTATTATTGGAAGAAATCGTTATGCAAAGTAGCTTTATTCAATTTCACGGAGCTGGAGAAAACCTATTTAAAAAAGGCGACTCTCCTTTAGGCTTTTACTTTATTTTATCGGGTCAAGCCGAGATAATTATACCCGGATCTGATAGTATTAAACTAGTTTCTGGACAAATGGTGGGCCTTGATGCCTTTTTAGAAGAAGAAAAATTACTTTTTGACGTGATTTCTGCTAGCCCAAATCTAGAGTCTATCTTTATTGACAAAAGGTGTTACGATTTTATGACTAGCCAAGCCTCCTTTAAAAAACTCATTGAACGCTCTCTTTTAGGATACATCGGCGCTTATCGGCAACTTTTAGTGCCTTCGCAAAGTATGTTTATATAAAAGGCTTAGTATCTTGCCAGCAATTTCCAATGGCAAGTTATGCTTAAGACTGATGTATGCATTGTAGGAGCCGGTCCGGCTGGTGCTACCCTTTCACATTTTTTACATAAAGAAGGAATAGAACATATTCTGGTAGATAAAGCTACCTTTCCTCGCGATAAAATTTGCGGCGACGGTATTACCGTGGATGTACTAAATGTACTTAAGCGAATCAGCCCTGAGCTTTTAGAAAAATTTAGCCGCGAAAGCGACATGCTGCCCTCTTGGGGATTCGCTTTTAAAGGCACCAAAGGACAAGAGATTCGTTATGATTTTAAGAATGATGGATTTCCAGTAGCCCCTTTTTATACCGCCCGCAGATTAGATTTAGATCGGTTTTTAATAGATGAATTGCCGCCTAATGCTTGCGGTGAATTTTGGCCTGCTACCGAAGTAACTGGCTTAGAACGAGAGCCTAATGGCGTAAAGGTCTTTCTAAAAAATGCCCAGGGCGAAAAAGAGATTTACTGTAAGGTAATTATCGGTGCAGAGGGCGAAAAACCAATTGTAACCCGCCATCTTGGCTTAGAGCACTTTCGTGAGAAAAAGCACTTACTTGCCGCTATTCGCATCTATTACAAAAATATAGAGGGCTTCAACAGCGGAAATCACTTGGAGTTTTTCTTCGATCCCAAATTATTGCCTGGTTATTTTTGGGCTTTTCCTTTAAGCAAAAATGAGGCTAATGTTGGCTTAGGCATGATGAGTACCGCTATTGCTGCCAAAAAAATTAACCTCAAAAAAATGTTTAATGAGGTTATAGAAACTAATCCTATTATCTCGCCATGGTTTGCTAATGCAGAAGCGCTTGAAAGCACCAAAGGTTGGGGGCTTCCTATTATGACCCCGAAACGCACCATTGGAGGCGATCGCTATGCACTAATTGGTGATGCCGGCGGAATGATTGAAGCCTTTACTGGTAAAGGCATCGGACCAGGCATGATGAGCGCTCGCATTGCTTCAGAGCATATTCGCGTGCAAGTAAACAAATCTAAGCCCGACTTTAGTGCCTACCACGAGCATATGTACAAATATTACCATACTGAAATGCGCACCGCTTATAGCTTACAGGGCATACTAAAATACCCACGTATCCTAAATAGTGCGATTAGCCTAGCGAATATTGCCGCGGTAAAACGCTTTGCCAAAGATCGTATGGTACAAGATTTCTTGCGCTGGGTTTAAAATTATCAAACTATGAGAGCCGAAAAAATATACTTTAAGAATAAAGAGGGTTTACAACTAAGTGCTGAACTTCAAAAACCTGTGGGTCAACGAATAAAAGCCTATGCTTTATTTGCTCATTGCTTTACTTGCGGTAAAGACCTAAAAGCCGTGCGTAATTTATCGGAAAGCCTCAATCAGAAAAACATTGCCGTTTTACGTTTCGATTTCACGGGACTGGGGCAATCGGAAGGGGATTTCGAAGCCACAAACTTTAGCACCAACCTCAACGATTTACTCGCTGCCGCTGCTTATATGGCAGACAATAATATGTCTCCCGATATTCTTATTGGGCATTCATTAGGAGGTTCTGCAGTTTTAATGGTTGCCGATAAAATAGAGAGCGTAAAAGCCGTTGCTACTATCGGAGCTCCCTCGGAAGCTGAGCATGTTAAAAATCTCTTTGGCAAACAAATATCCACTATCCGAGAAGAAGGAGATGCCGAAGTAAATATTGGAGGACGCCCCTTTGTTATACAAAAGCAATTTTTACAAGATTTAGACGAGCATACGGTACAGAAGAACATAGGTAAATGGCGTAAAAAGTCATTGTTAGTGCTGCATTCGCCTCAAGACAAGATTGTAGGAATTGAAAATGCACGTGAAATATATGAAGCTGCGCATCACCCAAAAAGTTATGTATCCTTAGACGGAGCGGATCACCTGCTAAGCAGAGCTTCCGATTCGGAGTATGTAGGCCAACTTATTGCTTCTTGGGCCAACCGCTACATAGAACATCAAGAGGAATTTAAAAGCCTTAAAAGCAGCAGTCAGGTAGTAGCGCAAATAGATGAAGAAGCTTTTGTAACCCGCATTTCGGCCAACGACTTTGGCTTTATCGCCGATGAACCAGAAGAAATGGGCGGTCAAAATTTAGGACCAAGCCCCTATGACTTAGTGGCCGCAGGTTTGGCAGCCTGCACCGCAATGACGATGCAACTTTATGCGCGCCATAAAGACTTCCCGCTTGAAGGAGCGAAGGTAGAGGTGAATTATAATCACGATCATGCCAGTGATGCTAAAGATTGCGTTTCGGGCGATGCCAAGAAAGGCCTTTTTGAAAGAAAAATAAGCTTGCAAGGCCCTTTAGACGAAAAGCAGAAGAAGCGTATTTTAAGTATTGCAGATAAATGCCCCGTGCACAAAACCTTAGAGCGTGGCACTAACATAAACACCGAGATTATTAAATAAGGAGAATTCAATTATTCCAAGTTTAATATATGGGTAATATTTGGTTAATTTTGGAGCCTCATTAGTTGGGGAGAAAAAATGAATCTAATAGTTTTTAGCCTGAATGCCGTCGCTCGGTTTCCTCACCAGGAGATTGAAAAATGCATGCACGAGGCATTAGCAGAGAGCGGCTTAAAAGCTAAGGATCGTGAGCCTTTCCCACAAGATCTCAATATCTTACAGGCCTTCAAAGACTATTACCTGAGCGAGACAGAAAAACAACTAGAAGACGAATCGCTCGATATCTTAATCAAGCACTTTAGTAAAAAGGTAAAAAAGCTCTTTTTATCGGACGATGACCTTTTTGAAATCCGACCCGGAGTGCAAAGCTTATTTGGTGAAATTGAGAAGCAAAAAGGTTGGAAGTACGCCATCATTAGTCATCTCGATGAAAATACCACCCGTTTTATTCTTCAATCTTGTGGCGTTTTTAGCAAAGGAAAATTAACTGTTACCGCCGAAGAAGGGGCTAACTTTAAGGAGCAAATTGCTAGACTAAGCAAGCGATTGCAAAAGAATGACAAAGCTCCCAAGGTGCATTTCTTCTCCTTAGAAAAGGAAGATAATTTATCCGCAGATACAAGCCTGCTGCTTCCTAAAAAATCGAAAAAGGAAAAAAACTATTTCACCTACCGCCGTTTTGAAGAATATTTTAAGGCTAGCAAGAAAAGCAAAAAGAAGAAAAACAAGTAAGGGCTAAAGCTTGTTTGATTTTTGAGTTTTAATTTAGACTCCTAAACTTCTTTCTGCATGACCACCAATCGAGAATTAGAATCAAATTTTAGCTTTGAACAACTTGCTGAGCTTGTTAAAAGCCAACAGGACTTTTTTGCGATGCATGGCCTAAGCAAGGTTGAGCGAAGAATTAGCATTCTAAAAAAGCTAAAACAGCTTATTCAAGATAATGAAGAAGAGTTTATTGAAGCCCTTCATAAAGATTTAGGTAAAAGTCCTTTTGAAGCCTATGCATCAGAGATAGGTTTTATTTACGAAGAGCTCAATCAAGCCATTGCCAAGGTTAAATCTTGGGCCCGACCTAAAAGGGTTCACTCACCATTAGTAAGCTGGCCGTCGAGAAGCTATATTCAGGCCGAAGCGAAAGGAAATTGTTTGATCATTGCCCCTTGGAATTACCCCTTCCAATTGGTAATTGGTCCATTAATTGCCGCTATTGCCGCTGGAAACAATTGTATAATAAAAGCTCCGGAGCAAAGCCTAGCTACCTCCTCCCTTTTAGAGAAAGTGCTGCATGAAAATTTTGACACCGAGATAATATGTGTCGTGCAAGGCTCAGGAAAAACCGTAGTCTCCCATTTATTGGAGAATTATCGATTTGGACATGTTTTTTTCACAGGCAGTGTAGCTGTAGGCCGCATTATTGCACAAGCCTGCGCAAAAAAGCTAATGCCTTGCACCCTAGAATTAGGAGGAAAAAGCCCCGCCATTGTAGATGCTAGTGCCAAGTTAAAAACAGCCGCCAACCGTATTGCCTTTGGTAAGTGGCTAAACGCCGGCCAAACTTGCGTTGCCCCCGATTACCTATTAGTGGAGCGCAGTGTGTTAAACGAGTTTTTAGATCATTTAAAAAGTACCATCTTAGAGTTTTACGGTGAGTCAGCCTTCGCTAGTGAGGACTATGGCAGAATTGTAAACGAAGCTCAATTTGATCGTCTCACTGCCTATTTAGAAAATGAAGAAATTTATTTTGGAGGAGAAAGCAATCGCGAAGAATTAAAAATAGCACCGACTCTAATACTAAATCCTAGTCGCGATTCAGCCTTAATGCAAGAAGAAATATTTGGCCCAATCTTACCTATTATCCCTTTCGATTTCACCAGCGACATCCTAGAAATTATTGCGGAAAACCCCAAGCCTTTAGCCTATTACCATTTTAGTGAAAACCGCAAATTAATAAAGCAGCTTTGCCGTGAAATTCCCTTTGGCGGTGGAGCCATTAACAATACCGTAATCCATCTGGCTAATCCTAATTTACCCTTTGGAGGTGTGGGAAACAGCGGTATCGGCAACTACCACGGTAAATTTGGCTTTAACACCTTTAGCCATTCCAAAGCCATTATGCACAGTGCCACTTGGCTAGACCTTAAACAAAAGTATCCTCCCTTTGGACCTGCCATTTACAAGGCTATTCGCTGGATAATGAGATAAGCATGAAACTATTCTACCGCCTACGCTACTTCCTCCTAGCACTTTCATTTTTAGGCGCTTACTTCCTTTTTCCTCATCTGCAAAAAGCGGTACAAGTAGATAATAGCCTAACCGGCTGGTTTATTGAGGGCGACCCCGCACTAGAGTCTTACCATCAGTTTCTCGACAATTTCGGGAATGATGAAATTGTTTTAGTACTCTTCGAGCCAAGTGACAATCTATTTTCAAAAAAAAATATTACCGCTCTAACAGCCTTTGCCGAAGCCTGTGAAAATCATCCCGATGTTGCTCAAGTTTTCAGCGCTCATAACGCTATCGTCCCCAGCCTTAAAAATGGTTTTATCCAAAGTACTTCCTTGCTCGGGGCAGATGTGCAGGAAGAACAAATTCGTCAAAAACTCAAGGATTACCCCTTTCTCAAAGAACAGTTTTTCGATCCCAATCTGAAAGCTAGCAAGTTTATTATCTACCTAAAAAACAGTGCCGACTTTGGCCTCAAGCGCAAAGCGATACTCAAGGACCTTTATGCTTTTGCAGATGAGTATTTAAGCGACAAGGAGTCTTATTTTGGCGGGGTAGGCGTAATATTCGAAGCCTTAAATGATCTTTCGGAAAAAGAGTTTAGCCGATTTTTACTGGTTGGTTACTTATTGATGTTCGTAGTCCTCCTACTCATCTATAAAAATATACGCTATGTAATTCTTGCTTTAGCTACTATCCTTTTTGCTAGCTATTTCACTTTAGCAATTTATGGTGCCATGGGACATCAGCTTAATTTACTTAGCACCTTAATTCCCGCTATTATCATTCTTTTATGTGTAATGGATGTGATGCACATTCTTAATGAATATCAGAGCATAAATGCTGGCAAATCGCCTATTGAGGATAAGATTAAAGCTTTGAAATCCGTTTGGTGGCCATGCCTTTTTACTAGCCTCACTACCATGGCAGGCTTTATTTCTCTGAGCCTTAGTCCTGTTAAAATACTAGTAAGCTTTGGTATTTATACAGCCTTGGGAATAGCACTGGGCTTACTTTTCTCCTTTCTTTTTGCTTTGCTTTTATTGGCACCCAGTAAAAAGCTTAGCTCTCGTGCTTTAATCAGCAAGCGGCAACTTTTGGGAATATTACGCCTAAGTGAGAAAAACCCGCAAAAATTGCTCTTAACATTTACCGCTATTAGTTTAATTGGCCTTATTGGACTCTCCCAAATTAAAGTTGATACCGATAGTTTAGGCTATTTACCCGATAATCACTGGGTTCAAAAAGATAATGCTCAAATTGAGGGCTTATTAGGCCCTTATATGCCCTTAGAATATCTAATCGCAGTGAAAGAAGGTCTTAAAACAAATAGTCCCGACCCGCTAAAAGCTATGCAGGGTTTTGAAGATGAACTCTCCCAAAAAACCTATATCGGTTCCATAAACGGTTTAAATGATATATACCGTGCCGCTTTTGTGCAGCGATATAAAGAAGACTGGCGTAGAGGTTTCGAAAAGGCAGGTATAATTAGAAAAGTTACCGAATACACTGAAGTATTAAATCCTGCACTATTGCGCAATTTTACGGATACTAGTTTCCAATTAGGACGAATAAATATTGCGGGAGAAATTGTAACAGCTGGAGAGCTAGGGGCAATAATGGATACCATTCAAGAGATTGCGGATCGCAATTTCAGCGACTTAGCAGAGGTAAAGGCTAGTGGATACCAAAGCCTTTATGCAGGTATTGTTAATTACGTTACCGAAAGTCAAGTAAAAAGCTTCTCTCTAGCGGTGGTGCTAATATTCATTTTACTCTACTTATTCTTGCGCGATTTCAAACTAGCCCTGCTTAGTTTGCTCCCCAACTTTTTTCCAATTATCACCATGCTAGGCTGTATGGGCTTTTTAGGCATTAACCTCGATACCGCCACCGCTTCCATTGCTAGTATTGTTCTTAGTTTTTCGATAGATGACACCATGCATTTTGCGTATCAATACCGACGCTTGCGTAATAAAGGCCGCAGTACCATGTTTGCACGCAGAGCCACCATCAGCCATGTGGGCAAAGCGATAATTCTTAGTTCTACTGTACTCTTTGCTGGCTACTTTTTAATGCTACTCGGTGATCTAAAAACCGTTCTATACTTCGGGATTCTGACTAGCATTTCTATATTAGCAGCATTAGTAGGGCAATTATTTTTGTTTCCTATCCTTCTTCAAAAGTTTGACAAATGAAAGATATACGAGCAGAATTAATTACTGTTTTTGGAAAGGTGCAAGGTGTCTTTTATCGCAAGAGCACTCAAAAAAAAGCCTGGGAATTAGGAATAAAAGGATGGGTGCGAAATAAAGAAAATGGTAGCGTAGAAATTTGCGCCGAAGGCAGCATTGCCGAGATTGAACAACTAAAAGCTTGGTGCAAGACAGGGCCCAGCCAGGCGGAGGTTAAAGATCTTATTTTTGAAAGTACCACCCTGCGATTTTATAAATCCTTTGAAATAGAATATAGCCATTAAGCTTTTGTAATTTTGCCAAATGGATTCAAACAGACTACAAAGGGTCGAAAGCCAGATTCAGAAGGATATGGCCGAAATTTTCCGCGAATTTGCACAGAATAAATTTCCCGGTGTGCTTTTTACAGTAAGCTCCGTACGCATTAGTGCTGACCTCTCAATTGCACGTATTAATATCAGTCTTTTTCCAGTAAAGGACAAAAATGAGATTTTAGATTACGTGAACAGCGAAAAAGCGAATATTAAAAATCGTTTGGTTCGCAAAATGAAAGGCAGCTTACGTAAAATGCCTGAACTCTACTTCTATATTGATGAAGCTTTAGATCGTGAGGCGGAAATAGACCGCATCCTTAAAAATGGCGGCGAGAGCCCCATTAAATGAGGCTAGGCAATTATATAGCGCGACGCTATTTTTTTTCTAAAAACAGTAGCAATGCCGTTAATATTATTACTGGAATATCTCTGGGAGGAATTTTGGTAGGCAGTGCCGCTCTTATAATTGTACTAAGTGCTTTTAATGGTTTAGAAAGTCTTGTTCGTGGCTTTTACCAAGACTTTGACCCTGACTTAAAAATAACTGCCAGCCGCGGAAAATACTTCGACGCGGAAGATGTAGTAAAACAACTTGCTGGAAGAGAAGAGATAGTTTATTACTCCCAAATTATGGAAGAAAAAGCCCTCCTAAGCTTCCATGACAGAGAACATATCGCCACTCTTAAAGGGGTAGATACGGTTTTTACCGATATCAATAATATTGAAAAGAAAATGCTTTACGGAGATTATCGTATTAACGAGAATCTTACGATAGAGCCTGCCGTTTTAGGTGCAGGAGTTGCCTACTATCTTGGCTTTAGCCGCAGCGACTTTCAAGAACCGGTTAATATTTTTGTACCTGCCCATAGCGCCAACCCTTTAAACCCCAGCGAGCAATTTCATAGCGAAAAAGTTTTCCCGCTTGGCGTTTTTTCTATCCAGCCCGATTTTGACGAGAAATATTTCTTGGTAAGTTTAAATTTTGCCCAGAGAATACTCAATCGACCAGCAAAATTAAGCGCTATAGAATTGAAAATCAAAAACTATCAGAACGTCACAGAGATACAAAAAGATTTAACAAGCTTACTTGGGCCAAACTTCAAAATTGAAAACCGTGATGAGCAGCAATCGGCCTTTTTAAAAGTAATGAAAACAGAAGGACTTTTTACCTTTTTGGTTTTCGCTCTCATCCTCTGCATTGCCACTTTTACCATTGCAGGCAGTTTAGCCATGCTTACTTTCGAAAAACGTAAAAACCTGTATACCCTTTGGGCAATGGGCACTCCAATTGGAGAGTTGAGGCGAATATTTCTGCGTCTAGGACTGATAATAAGCGCTTATGGGGGCCTTTCCGGTATTGTTATCGGTAGTGCTATTGTTTTAGCCCAAGAGCACTTTAACCTCATCTCCGTAGGGGAAGGCTATATTGTAGACGCTTATCCTGTAAGCCTTAAGTTTAGTGATGTTTTACTCGTTTTAATCACCGTTTTTGCGCTTGGAGCATTAACTGCTAGCTTAACCGCAAGAAGGTTGGATCTAAAATTATTACGTACCCAGTAAAGGCCTTAGTAGGGATGCGCCATTTCTACGCCTGCAAACTGTGCTTCAATTTCTTCTAAAATACGATAGACATCTACCGCATAATCTGCAGTAACCAATTGCGTGCGGTATTCTTTAAAATTGGTTATACCCTTAAAGTAATTGGTGTAATGACGACGAGTTTCGTTAATTCCCAGACGTTCTCCTTTCCAATCTACCGCCATTTCAAAATGACGACGGCAGGCATTTACACGCTCTTGAAGACTTGGTGAGGCTAGCAGCTCACCGGTAGCCATAAAATGTTTGATTTCTTTAAAAATCCAAGGATAGCCAATGCTGGCTCTACCAATCATAATCCCATCTACTCCATAACGGTTTTTCATTTCCACCGCTTTTTGCGGGCTATCAACATCGCCGTTACCAAAAACAGGGATGTGCATCCGTGGGTTGTTTTTAACGGCCTCAATTAAAGACCAATCCGCCTCGCCCTTATACATTTGCTTGCGGGTACGACCATGAATCGAAATAGCTTTTATGCCAACGTCCTGCAAACGCTCTGCTACTTCCACAATGTACTTGGTGCTTTCATCCCAACCCAGGCGAGTTTTAACGGTAACCGGTTTATTTACACAATTAACTATTTCCTTGGTCATTTCAACCATTTTCGGAATATCCTGTAGAATCCCTGCCCCTGCGCCTTTACAAGCTACTTTTTTAACCGGGCAGCCGTAGTTAATATCGATAATATCTGGATTGGCCTCTTCGGTTATAGCTGCTGCTTGACGCATCGATTCTATTTCATTACCGAAAATCTGAATACCTAAGGGACGTTCGTATTCAAAGAAGTCTAATTTTTGCACACTTTTAGCCGCATCGCGAATTAATCCTTCCGAAGAAATAAACTCCGTATACATAAGGTCGGCGCCATTTTCTTTGCACAATGCACGGAAGGGAGGATCACTCACATCTTCCATAGGTGCTAATAATAATGGGAATTCACCAACTTCTACCTCTCCAATCTTAACCACTGTCGGAATTTTTATCAATTTTGCGAAATTACAAAAAGGAAATGACCGTATGATAAAAGGGATTTTGGCGCAAGGCAGTTTAGCGCAGCAGTTGCTTAGTTTATTTGCCTTAGCCTTATTTGGCTCTATCGTCTTTTCGGCCATTGGCATTGGCTTAGCGGCAGTCCTTTACGACTTTAATAGTGAAGAAATATTATCTTTTTTGGCTAATCCCAGTCTCGGCGATCAACAAGTTTTTAAATTAGTGCAAGGCTTTTCAACGGTGGGAACCTTTCTATTTCCCGCCCTGGTAGGAGCACAATTAATAAGTTATCACCCAGAAGAACTTTTAGGCCTCAAAAAATTTGGGCAACCTATTTGGCTTTTACTAGTTTTATTAATCTTAGCCAGCTATAGCATGGGAGCCTTAAGCGATTTACTCTATCGCTTTAGTGCCGCAATTCCTCTCCCTGATTCTTTGGCCTCCTGGCGTGAGAATTTGGAACAAAGCCAAGTTTATATGTTAGAACAGTATGATAGTATTTTAAGGATGCAAAATCCTTTAGATTTTATCCAGGTACTGGTTATTATGGCTTTAATTCCCGCTGTTGCAGAAGAGAGTCTTTTTAGAGGCGTGGTACAACCACTTTTAGGAAGGCATATTAACAAACATGCTGCTATTTGGATAACCGCAGTAATTTTCGGCTTACTGCACAATCAATATTTAGCCTTTCTTTCCATCACAGTTTTAGGTGCTTTACTAGGCTATTTGCGCCATTGGAGCGATAGTTTATGGCTCCCCACCATCCTACACTTTTTTAATAATGCCAGTATTGTAGTAATGGTCTACTTTTTCGATTACAACTACAGCGGGGCGCTAAGTGAAGGCCAGCATATTTCTACTTTAGAAAGTGTTGTTTTAATTGCGCTTCTCGGCGTAAGCATGGCTGCGCTCTATGAACTAGGGAAGCGTAACCTTGCCAAGAGTGAATCTAAATAAATACTATCAGCCCTTTTTTGGGTCATTTTAATTATTCCTGACAAAAGTCATTTTATCACTTAAGGACTGCCAATACATTTGAGCCTTCAATTAGAAAAGGACTTATGTCGGCAATTTACATTCTTATCATTATCAGTTTTATTGTTGCTATTGGTTTTTTAATCGCTTTTATCTGGAGCATTAAAAATGGCCAATACGATGATGATTACTCTCCTAGTGTACGGATGCTGAAAGACGATAGCAAGCCAAGCCAAAGATCTAAACAATAGTTATGCAAGCAGAAACTTTTTATTACGACAATAAGATCGTAAGAAACTTCACCGTTGCCACCATAGTATGGGGGGTAATTGGCCTTTTAGTAGGCTTATGGATCGCGTTAGCACTGGTTTTCCCAGAAATGAACCTGGCTTCCTGGTTAAGCTTTGGGCGTCTCAGAGCCCTGCATACCAACGGAGCCATTTTTGCTTTTGTGGGTAATGCCATTTTTGCGGGGATTTATTATTCCCTCCAGCGCTTATTAAAAACGCGTATGGCCAGCGACTTACTAAGTAAAATTCACTTTTGGGGCTGGCAGTTAATTATCGTTTCGGCGGTTATTACTCTACCTTTAGGTCTCACCTCTTCCAAAGAGTACGCCGAATTAGAGTGGCCCATTGATATTGGCATCGCGCTTATCTGGGTTATCTTCGGAGTGAATATGTTTTGGACCATTTTAAAGCGTAGAGAGCGTCACCTATACGTGGCCATCTGGTTTTACATTGCCACCTTCGTTACAGTTGCGGTTTTGCATATTGTAAACAACTTAGAGCTTCCCATTAGTGGTTTTAAATCTTACTCCATTTTCGCGGGTGTACAAGATGCCTTGGTACAATGGTGGTATGGGCATAACGCCGTAGCCTTCTTTTTAACTACACCAGTTTTAGGTTTAATGTACTATTTTGTACCTAAAGCGGCTAATCGTCCGGTTTACTCCTACCGATTATCTATTATTCACTTTTGGGCCTTGATCTTCCTCTACATTTGGGCTGGTCCTCACCACTTATTATACACTAGTTTACCCGATTGGGCCCAAAGTTTAGGAACTGTTTTCTCTATCATGCTCATCTTCCCAAGTTGGGGTGGTATGATTAACGGCCTGCTTACCTTAAGAGGAGCCTGGGATAAAGTCCGCGATAGCGCTATCCTTAAGTTTTTTGTAGTAGCTATTACGGCTTATGGTATGAGTACCTTAGAAGGGCCACTTTTAAGCTTAAAAAACTTTAATGCCATTGCGCATTATACAGACTGGATTCCTGCACACGTGCATATTGGAACCTTAGGCTGGAACGGCTTTATCATTTTCGGTATGATCTACTTTATCATGCCTAAAATCTATAAGACAAGCCTCTATTCTGAAAAACTAGCGAATGCTCACTTTTGGATTGGCACCACTGGTATATTATTCTGGGCTTTACCAATGTATGTTAGTGGCTGGACACAAAGCTTAATGTGGAAAGAATTTAATCCTGATGGTACACTTGTTTACGGTAACTTCTTAGAAACCGTAACCCAATTAATCCCCTTATACCTAACTCGCGCTATTGGTGGTATTTTATACATTACCGGTATGCTGATAATGGTTGTAAACGTTATTCGCACAGTAAAATCTGGCAAACTAATAGCGCAAGAAGAAGCAAGTGCTTTACCATTAGCTAGTACAGAGTACAAAAAAACCAAAGGCGAGCACTGGCACCGTTGGATTGAAAGAAAACCTGTACAATTAATGCTCTTTAGTATTGTTGCCATTCTTATTGGGGGTATTATTGAAATTGTACCAACCATAATGGTGAAGTCTAATATTCCAACCATTTCTAGTGTTAAGCCTTATACTGCGCTAGAGCTAGAGGGAAGAGACCTTTATATTAGAGAAGGATGTAATGCTTGTCACTCTCAAATGATTCGTCCTTTCCGCAGTGAAGTAGCGCGCTACGGTGAATACTCTAAAGCTGGTGAATTCGTTTTTGATCACCCTTTCCTTTGGGGATCTAAGCGCACCGGGCCAGACTTACACCGTGAAGGTGGTAAATACCCACACAGCTGGCACTATAACCACATGTTAGACCCAACCAGCATGAGCCCAGGTTCTATTATGCCAACCTACGAGTGGTTATTTACCAACGACTTAGACACCGAATACACCACTAAAAAATTAGAAGCCATGGTTTCTTTAGGTGTTCCTTACAGCCCAGAATATGTTGCTAATGCAGAAATGCATTTAATGGCACAAGCGGAAGAGATTGCGGCCGATTTAGAAAGCCAGCTTGACGATGTTGAAGTAAGTCCAAAGGAGGAAATTGTTGCTCTTATCGCTTATCTACAGCGCTTAGGAATTGATATAAAAGGTAACCCGAGCAAACACACAGAAGCGACGGTAGCTGGAAACGTAACCGCTGAAAAATAATACTCATGTTAAAATTTATAAAACACAATATGGAGACTATAGATGGGGTATCGATTTACCCCATCCTCTCCTTCCTCATTTTCTTTAGCCTATTTATAGGTGCCGTGACTTACATTTTATTAAAAGATCGCAAAAGTATTGAGGAAGTTAGCCTTCTACCTTTAGATAACGACAAAGATATTAGCCATGAAGAAACTAAATAGAGCAGTATTAGCCTTTGCCATTTTACTAATGGTAGGCGCGGGCAGCCTCACCTTCCTTAATCCCGAAAATTCATTAGACATTATTGCCAACCCTACCAATTGGTTAGTAGTAATCTCGTTATTCTTCTTAGTCATTGCCTTTATGGCCACCTTCGAAGCCCTAGATGCCATGAAAAAACTTGTGGCCCGTAAGGATGGCAAAGAAGTGGTAGAAAGCATGGAAGAAGAGGAAGAAGAGGAAGATTGGGTAGACGGTTTAATGCACAAATTAACCGACGCGGTGCCCGTAGAAAACGAAGAGGAAGTAGCAACCGATCACATCTACGATGGGATTATGGAATTAGACAACAACCTCCCGCCTTGGTGGAAAGCTGGCTTCTACTTATCAATCGTATTTGCGGTAATCTACCTTTTGCGTTATCACGTATTTGAATCGGCACCATTACCACTAGAAGAGTTAAAAATAGAATTAGCTCAAGCGGAAGCTGCGCAAGAAGAGTACCTTAAGAATGCTGCTAATCTCGTAGACGAAAGCAGTGTTACCTTATTAGCAGACGATAGCCGTATAGCCGAAGGAGGCAAAATCTTCGCAAAAAACTGCGCAGTTTGTCATGCCAATGATGGCGGTGGCGGTGTTGGCCCCAATCTTACCGATAACTACTGGATTCATGGAGATGACATTAAAGACGTGTTTAGAACCGTTAAGTATGGCGTTCCTGCCAAGGGAATGATTCCCTGGAAAGACCAATTAAACGCGGCACAAATGCAAGAAGTTGCTTCTTATGTGCTAAGTTTAGTGGGCAGCAATCCAGCGAGCCCTAAAGAACCACAAGGCGAATTAACCAAACCTAGTCTTGAAGAAAGCGCAGCACCAGCAGATAGCAGTGCTAGCGCACCCGTGGATAGCTTAGAAGATAATACTGCCATAAGCGCATTATAATGAACCAGCCAAGAGAAAAAGATACTGAAACACTTTTAAAAGAAACATTAGAATTAGACCAATCGTTTCGTGATTCAGTAGGGACTATTAACGACAAAGGGGATAGAAACTTTCTCTTCCCTAAAAAACCATCCGGTTTTTACACCTATCGGAGGCAATTAATGAGTTATCTTCTCTTGGCCATCTTCTTTGCCGTTCCTTTCATCCGCATCAATGGGCAACCATTTTTACTGATGAACGTTTTGGAGCGAAAATTTATAATCTTCGGGCGTATCTTCTGGCCCGAAGATTTTTTCATCTTCGTGATTGCCATGATCATAGGGGTACTTTTCGTCTCTGTATTCACCGTGGCCTTTGGCCGATTATTCTGCGGTTGGGTTTGCCCGCAAACCATTTTCATGGAGCATGTTTTTCGCCGTATAGAGTACTGGATAGATGGTGATCGTAACCAGCAACTCCGACTAAGCCGCATGCCCTGGAAAGCAGAAAAAATTAAGAAGCGCATACTTAAAAACAGCATCTTTTACGCCATCAGCTTTATTATTGCCAACTTCTTTTTAATGTATATCATTGGCACCGAAGAATGGTGGCAAATTGTAAGCGACAACCCAAAAGAGCATATTAGTGGTTTAAGCGGAATGCTTATTTTCTCTGGTGTATTCTACTTTGTCTTTGCCTGGTTTAGAGAGCAAGCCTGCATTATTGTTTGCCCTTACGGAAGATTGCAAGGAGCATTATTAGATCGTAATTCCATCGTTATTGCTTACGACTATTTACGTGGAGAAAAACGCGGTAAGTTTCGTAAAAAAGAAGACCGTGCTGCAGAAGGTAAAGGCGATTGCATCGATTGTAACCAATGTGTAGATGTTTGCCCAACAGGAATTGATATTCGTAATGGCACGCAGCTAGAGTGTACCAATTGTACCGCATGCATTGATGCTTGTGATAATATTATGGAAAAGACCAATAAGCCTAAGGGCCTTATTCGGTACGATTCCGAAAACAATATTGCTTCTGGGAAAAGCGAAATTCTTACCGGTAGAGTAAAAGCCTATATTGGAATTTTAGTCCTTCTCTCAACCGTATTTTTATATTTGGTAATGAGTCGTGCAGACGTTGAGGCCATCTTCCTACGGATGCAAGGTCAACGCTACCAAAAGGTAGATGAGATTACCTATAGCAATGCCTATAATTGGAAATTATTAAACAAAACACCCGAGGAGAAAACCTACTCTTTCCAGGTCATATCTCCCGCAGAGGGCCTAAGCCTACAAACGGTGGGTAGCGATGAGCAAATTACGGTTAAGGGCTCTGAGTTAAGCCAAGGCGCGGTAATCTTAAATATGAAGAAAGATCAAATGACGGGTACTAGTACCGATGTAGAAATTGGCGTTTATGAAGGTGATGTCTTAATTGAAACTATTGAAACTTCATTTACTGGCCCCTTAATTAAGCCGAAAAGAAAAGATTAGCCACAAAAAATTAAAGCATTATGAAGTTTAATTGGGGAACAGGTTTAGCGATTACGCTTGCCATATTTGTAATTGGCATGGGCACTGTTTTATACAAAGCGCTTAACCAAAGACACGATTTAGTAACAACGGATTACTACGCAAAAGAAATTGCCTATCAAGAAACCATAGAGCAGAAAAAAAATGCAGCTGCATTAGACGAAAAATGTACTCTAAAAGTGGAAGATGAAGCTTTACTTTTACACTTTCCCACTAGCTTAAAAGGCCTTTTAGCCTCCGCAGAAATTGAAATGTACTCACCTACTCATGCCGAAAAGGATTTCTACCTTTCCCAAAAAGAATGGCGCGTAGCAAGTCTCGAAATTCCCAAAGAAAAATTGAGTGCGGGGAAATGGATAGCCAAGGTCAATCTTAATACCGAGGGAGACGATTATTACTTTGAAACCGATATTCTCTTGCCATGATTGGCATAGCCTTTAGCTTCGGACTGCTTTCTTCTTTGCATTGTGCGCTTATGTGCGCCCCTTTGCAGGCAGTAGTGATGGGGCAATGGCTGAACAATAAAAAAAAGGCCAACTGGATAATTTACCATTTGGGCCGCTTAAGCACCTACATGTTTTTAGGCTTGGTAGCCGCACTTTTTGGACAAAGTATTGGTGTAGCCAATTGGCAAGGCGATTTCACAATAATGGCGGGCTTACTCTTACTCGTCGGATACTTTGGCTTTAAGTTATTAAAGTGGGATCGTAAATTCAATCAGCTCTTAGTACCCATCTTGCGTAAGCTGCAGCCCAAGGCACAAGGAAAAAAGAACTCGTTTTGGTTTTACAGCAGTGGCGCTTTAAACGGATTTCTTCCTTGCGGAATGGTTTACGCTGCCCTGCTCCCTGCCGCAGGCGCAGAAAGCTTAACACTAGGACTAATAACCATGCTTGCATTTGGCCTTGGTACTTTACCCCTACTGGCGGGATTAAACCTCTTTAGCAATACCATTATTCTTAACTACAGTAAGTTTATCCCTAAGCTTATTCCGCTATCCGTGGTATTAATAGCAGCGCTTTTAATTTTAAGAGGTATGGAACTGGATATTCCTTTTCTTTCGCCAGCACTACCCAAAGCAGGCGCTTCTCTAGAAACCTGCAACTAGAATTGAACAAAATGAAAGGGCATTTCATTAATGTAGAAAGCCCTTTTTATGAAAACCGCACTAAGTTTTTCCTTTATCTTTATTGTGGCCTATCTCATTAGCATACTTTTCAGTTGGTATGCGGCGGCCCTCTTCTTTTTCTCTACCTCACCCTTAATGGTCATTTACACGGTATACAAAGTGTTACGCGACCCACATGAAGTGCAAGAAAAATTTGAAAATCAGTTTTATCAAGACTATCCCTATCAAAGAAACAGCTTGAACTAAACAGCTTTGCTAAAGGTCGGTTTTGCTAGATCCGTACTTTGCAATCTTTCATCTAATACCGCACAAATGTTCCTAATGAAAGAACGGCCTCTTAGCGTCACTTTTACTTGATAAGGGAATATTTTAATCAATCCGTCGGCCTCTAATAATCGGAAGCGCGGCAAAAGGAATTCATTAAAATAGGCGCGCTCATTTAACCACTCTGCTTCAAAATGACAAATAAGGTTTAGGAGCTTTGACCGCAACTGTTCGTCCTTTTCACTGTGGTAATGCGATTTAATTAAAGGCGGATAATCCTCTTCTCTCACGCGCCTCATATAGGTTTTTAAGGTTTTTTCGTTCTGTGCAAATGCGTCCCAGCTATCGCTAATGGAACTGGCCCCTAGGGCAATCACTAAATCTGTGTGTTGAGCTGTATAGCCCATAAAGTTGCGATGTAGTTTGTGCTTCTTTAAACTCAATGCCAACTCATCCTGTGGTAGCGCAAAATGGTCCATACCTATTTCTCGGTAACCCATCTTTAAAAAGCCTTCCCGACCTTGCTGGTATAGTTCCCACTTGGTTTTCCCTTGCGGTAGATCCGCCTCACTGTAAGCTCTCTGACCAGGAGCTACACCCGGTACATGCGCATAACTATAATAAGCAATCCTATCTGGGCGAAGACTTTTCACCCAGTCGAGATTTATGCCAATATGCTCACTATTTTGCTTTGGCAAACCATAAATTAAATCAAAATTAATCGAAGCATAGCCTAAGTCTCTTGCCTTACGGCAGATGCGCTCGACCTGCTGTGCATTCTGAAAACGATGAATGGTTTTCAAAATTTCCTCATCAAAGTCTTGAATACCTAGACTTAGGCGGTTAAAGCCCAGATTATAGAGTGTTTCTAAGTGTTCGTTGCTGGTACTGGAGGGATGGGCTTCAAAGCTAAAAGAACGATCTTTAGGAACTTCCGCTTCCTCTAAAAGTCCCTTAATTAGAACTTCCAAACTCGCTGGGCTGAAGAATGTAGGCGTTCCGCCGCCTAAGTGAAGCTCTTTAATGATCGGCTTCTTAGAAAAACGACTGCGGTACATTTCCCATTCCTTTAAGACTGTCTTTACATAAGGCAATTCTAATAAGTGATTTTTAGTAATATGCTTATTGCAGCCGCAGTAGGTGCAAAGACTCTCACAATAAGGCAAATGTATATATAGACTAATCTCATTATTAGAATCGAAACGCTTTAAAACTTGATGCATCCAGCGGGCCCCTTCAACATTTTTACTTTCCCATAAGGGAACGGTCGGATATGAAGTATAGCGCGGTACTGGCACATTATACTTCTCTACTAGGTCGTAATTCATAAGGCAAATCTACGGGCTAATAAAGACCCGAAAAATGACAATTGTCAGACCTTAAAATTGGCTTTACTTTGCAAAATGAATTTTTACTTTCTCTTTAAAGCCTTGCATATAATCGGTTTTGTAGCATGGTTTGCCGCTTTATTTTATTTGGTACGCCTCTTCGTTTATCACCGAGAAGCTTGGGATGCTGGCACAGACAATTTAGAGTCTACTGTTTTGCGCAAGCAGTACCATATTATGGAAAAGCGTCTTTATCAAATTATACAAACCCCAGCTTTATACTTAACTCTAACTGGAGGTATTGGCATGTTGGTTTTAAACCCTGCTTGGCTGCAGCAACCCTGGATGCATATAAAACTTAGCCTTGTTTTGGGCTTAGTTGTATACCACTTTAGCTGCAACCGTCAAATTAAAAGCTTGGCTCTAAACCCTTCTGGTATTACAAGTTTTGGCTATAGATTATACAATGAAGTTCCTACCTTAATATTAATTGCCGTTGTTATGTTGGCGGTATGGAAAAGTACTGATGGTTTATTCATTGGTCTTGGCGTATTATTGGCTCTAGGCGTTCTTTTCTTTATTGCGGCAAAACTTTATAAGCGTAAACGTCTCAAGCAAGAGTAGTGAAACCTGATAAATCCGTTTTTCAACCCGAAACCATCTTATTCATCTTGATATTTTAAGTTTTATAATCTTTTTCCAAAGTAAAATTTGGATTATTAAATATTCTTACACTATATTTGTCTCAGCGAAGCAGATTAATCAGGTTAAGGTTTACCCCGGCATTCTTTCTAGAGTGACCGGGGTTTTTATTGCTCTAAACTTCACTAATCCTCAAAGCCCATTTTGCCCAGACCAGCTTAAACATCTTTCTCCGGTTAAAAATTAGGAATCATGCTCCTTCTAAGGGTCAATAAGACTGCTTCTCTACACACTATAGGTGATCTGGCTTCAGCTTTTTCCAATCTACCTTTTGTGAGCTAGCGAATAAAGTCACTCTAAAAAAAGACATCGCTCTAATTCGTCAAAATTAGAATTAAGGCAAGATCTTTAAGTCCCCATTAAAAACTTAAAATATCCATGTAAGTTGGTCTATATAGGTCCCTTTATTGAAAATATCAAAATTTCACCCCTTTGCTATTGCAGTTTTTAAAATAGTTGTATATTAGCATCAGCGAAGCAGATTAATCAGGTTAAGGTTTACCCCGGCATTCTTTCTAGAGTGACCGGGGTTTCTTTTTTTTTACAAGCAAAAAAATAGTCTGATTATCAATTCATTAAGAGCTCAATCACCAAGCTCAGCCCACAACTATTCCTGAAAACAGTGTCTAGAGCTTCTCCAAACGATACAATAAAGGGCGTGAAGGACTAGCATCACTATGTAAAGGTGCCACTTGAAGATTGATAAAATACTCTCCCTCCCTTAAGTTTTTAGGAAAAAATGCCAACTCGGTAATTGTCGCTTCTTCTCTAGTATTTTGCGGGTACTGCCAAAAAGCATGATGAGCTGCGAGGGCTCCACCATCCTCCTCCCGATCTACCGAAGGCAGATTAGTGATAAAATGCTTCACCCCATTCTCCGCTAAATAGCTTAAGCAACTCTCCTCAAAATAAGGAGCATTAGCTCCGCTGAAATCTTGCGGAAAAGGATCAGCATCTACCTGTATAGCCACAAATTTGGCCAGCTTATTACGTTTCTTTTCTAAATCTTCCAATAATACTACTCGGTCTCCGTCTAATTCACGGCTGTTTATTCGTAAAAAAGTACAGAACCCATGATAATCTTTAAAGTAATCATTCACTTTATGTTGATCGGGACTAATATGACCGAAGCACTCGGTATGAGTTCCATTACCATGAGGATTTAATTGCACCGAAAAAAAATTAACTGGTGCCCCTTCCTTTACTGCACCAATCCAATCATCCACCTGAACGGGTTTAATTTCTACCGGCGGACTAGACCAAGCACGCGGCTCTCGCTTCGAGTTTCCGAAAGTACTGCTGCAATCTATGGCCTGAGTTAAATCGACTTCATAACGATGGCCCTTACGTCCTAATTGAATCTTCATAATTTAAACTTTAAATAAACTAGCCGCTATACCATCGCTTTGGAAGCGATATTCCGCAGGAATACGCAGATGTTCATCTTGCCACAGCAAACGCCCCTTAGCAAGTTCCGATTTTGCCTCCTGTACGCAATATTCATAACAAGCTTCTCCCCCTAGCTCTTTTAGTTCCAATAAATTCAGACCTTCTTGCAACCGTAATCGCGTCATCACCAATTCGTTATACAGATCTTTCTTCCCTAAAGATTCCGTCTTCGCAAAATTAGTACCTGCCTCTAATCCTTTTAAGTACAAAGTATTATTTGCAATATTCCAAGTGCGCGAACTGCCATTAAAAGAATGCGCAGAAGGCCCCAAACCTAAGTAAGGCTTGCTTTGCCAATAGGAAGTATTATGTTGCGAGTGTGCGCCTGGTTTACAAAAATTCGACAATTCATAATGCTCATAAGCCTCTGCTTTAGAATAATCCTGCAAAGCCACAAAATGCTGATAAGCCACATCATCTTTTAAGGACACCTGACCTTTTTCTACTTGGTGATGCAGCACTGTTTTCTCTTCTACTGTAAGGGCATAAGCCGAAAAATGAGGTACCTTAAAGCGTTTTAAAAAACTAAGCTGCCATAGCCAATCTTCCAAATTTTGCTCGGGCAGACCATAAATCAAATCGATGGTATAATTATCAAAACCGTACTGTGGTAACAACTCCAAACAGCGGATACTTTCCTCGCTGCTATGTGCACGATTCATAAAACGCAGATCCTCTTCTTTAAAAGATTGAATCCCCACCGAAAGCCGGTTTACCGAACTCTTTTGCAAGTCTGCCAGATAAGCTTTGCTAAGATCATCAGGATTTGCTTCTAAGGTTATTTCTGCTGCTGGATCAATATCAAACAAAGTATGCAAAGCCTCAATAAGCCAATTTATTTTCTCTACTCCCAAAATAGAAGGCGTGCCACCCCCAAAATAGAGACTCGTGATTTTCGCAGAATCAAGATAGTCGCGACGTTGCTTGGCTTCCTCAGCTATAGCTTTAACCATTTGCTCACGGTGAGTTTGCACCGTAGAAAAATGAAAATCACAATACACACAAGCCTGTTTGCAAAAGGGGATGTGTATGTAAATTCCACTCATTCTTCTAATTTTGGCAATAGTATTCTAAAGGTAGTTCCTTCGTTGGGTAAAGACTGCGCTACGAATATACGACCCTTATGATAGTCTTCAATAATCCGTTTGGCCAAACTCAAGCCAAGACCCCAACCTCTTTTTTTTGTAGAATAACCCGGGCGGAAAACGGTTTTTAATGCCTTTGCAGAGATCCCCTTTCCTGTATCACTAACATCAATCTCTACCCATTTCGCATCTTTAGCCGACAGTTCAATATGGATGCTACCCGGGCCGCTTATTGCATCTATGGCATTCTTAATGAGGTTTTCTATCACCCACTCAAAAAGCGGAACGTTAAGCGCCAAAAATATCGGCTCACGCGGTAACTCACAGGTAATTTCAATTTTCTTGGAGCTGCGGGTCTTCAAATAATCTACCGCTTGCCGCGTAACTAACAGAAGATCTGTATTAACTAATGCGGGTTGAGATCCGATTTTAGAAAAGCGATCAGTAATCGTTTCGAGACGCTTAATATCTTTCGCCATTTCCCCCGTAATGCTCTCATCAATATTTTGCATTTTCAGCAGCTCTAACCAGCCCATAAGCGAACTTAAAGGCGTACCAATTTGATGCGCTGTTTCTTTTGCTAAACCGTTCCAAACTTGATTCTGCTCAGCCTTTCGCGCGCCGCTAAAAGCTAGATAAGCAATAACAATAAAGAGCGAAATAACTACTAAGAGAATTATAGGATAAAAGCGCAGCTTGGTAAGCAGCGTGCTAGTTTCGTAATAAACATTTATCTGATTATTTCCTGCGCCCAGCTCAATAAATTGCCCTTCTTCCCTAAGCTGTTGAATGCGACCCCGCAACCACTTTTGCTTATTAAATTTAGAAGCATCTACGTTATTCGTGGTAATTACCCGATCTTCCGAATCAGTTAAAATTACTGGAATGGTCGTATTGTATTGAATAATCTGTGTAGCCAGAGTAATGTCTGTCTGATCATCGGCTCTTTGAATCGAAGCCATCGCATTGGCCCATTGATCTACCTTCTTCACCTCTTCCTGCCGAAGCTCCTGCAAAAAACCTTCGGTGTAAAATAAGGTTAAGGCACCAATTGCTACTGCAAATACTAAGAGTAAAAATTTCCAAAGATTCTTTCTGCCGTAAAAGTCCATAGGCTATAAAACCCAACACTTAGCCAAATATTGCGGGCTTATTTTCAAAGCCATAAATACTAGTCTAGTATTTCTGACAACTCGCTTAAGTTGGGTGTGATAATTATTTCCGTGCGACGATTTTTAGCCTTCCCTTCCGCAGTTTCATTACTAGCAATTGGCACATATTCACTACGACCAGCGGCAATAATATTTTCCTTCTTCACTCCTGGGTTGGCGGTAATAATCTTTACAATACTGGTAGCTCGCATTACACTTAAATCCCAATTATCCTTTACCGCCGTTCTTCCGTTAAATGCGTCACCATCCGTATGTCCCTCCACCATAACATTTAAATCAGGGTTTTGAGCCAAGACCTCAGCTAGGTCTTGCAGAGCCTTAGTTCCCTCCGACTGCACCGTCCAACTAGCTGAAGGAAATAGCAGACGGTTTTCTAAAGAAACATACACTTTGCCGTCACGCGTCTCTACCGTAAGGCCTTTACCATCGAAATTTAACAGCGCATTTTTAAGACTACGCTTCACCTCAGCTACCACGCTATCCTTTCTTGCTATGGCAGATTCTAATTCGTTTATACGCGCTTCACGAGTTTGAACCGCCTGCTCTAGTTTATTCAAACGATCGCTTTCGTTGCGCAGAGAATCTTCTTTACGTGCTAAGTCACTTTGCAAGGTGTTTAGCTTTTCTACCAATTTTTTATTCTCCCGCTGGTTGTTCGCTAAAAGGTTATTATTGTTCTCTAGTAAGTACTCATAGCTCTGGTTTAGATCATTATAACGACCACGCAAAGACTCTAAGTAAACCTCTTGCTCTTTAGCTTTCTCCTGCAGCGCCTTCTGCTGACTTTGCAGTTCCTGCAAATAATTTTCGGCAACTTGATTCGCCGATGCTAAGCTATCAACCTCCTGACGCAGTTGGCTATTTTCAAATTCGATTTCGGCATATTTACCTTGCAAATCTTTATATACCTTACTGCTTACGCAAGAAGCCAAAATAAATGGCAAACTCAATAATAGAAATACTTTTCTCATAGCTTAATTTTCCCAAACAAAAATAAAAGTCGCTAGCGGTATCTCCGCATTAATACTACAGACTTAGGAACTATGGATTGTTGATAGCCTCAGAGCGATAAATCCAATCTAAGTCCAACTCCCAATTAGCTCTTATCTCCAATTCTTCTTGGTAGGGAATACGAATTTCTGGTTGAAGCCCTGCATTAAAATCCCCAGTTGTCCATTCTCCGTCCTCATTTAAATCTCTAATTAAAAAGGCTTTAAACTTTTGCGGAAATTCATTTTTAAAAACCACGGTGGTGCTATCTTTAAAAGGTATCATCTCGTAAGGGGTATCGTCTTCCTTTAAGATTTGTAATATATAAGCTAAGGCACTATCTGCTTTAACATTAAAGGCCAAGCTTCCTAAATCCTCCCCACTTTTTAGCTCAAAATTAAAGCGCAGGCTATCCTTTAACCTATTATTGGCCGCATGCTCAGCAGCGCCTTTATTAAACATTACACTAAATTTAGACTGATGAGGCGGTGGGTAAAACCAGCGCTTCTCGTGATTTGGATCTTTTAGCGGCAAGCGTTTTACCGTGTCTTTGGGAGTGTAAAAGCGAGTACTATCAAGGTGCCACTTGTTAATTTGCAAGTTAGCATTGATGAAAACTGTATCGTTCTTACGAAAGTCTTTTTTCGGTGCAGAAATTTTCAACTTCGGCTCATCGTAATCACGTATTCTTACCGAAATCACTGAATCTACAAATAGGCTATCAAAGTTCAGTTTAAAGTTTATGCTATCGCGCTGAAAACGAAAGCGATAATAAAGTGTATCCCGCTCTTTAGCAAACTTAAAATAGGCCGAATCCTTAGGCACATTTAGAGGTTCAATGCTAAAGGCACTGTCCATTGCGGTGCTAAAATTAAATGATATCTCCCCTAAAGCTCCATGTCGAGCATTGATAAAGCGAAACTTAGGACTGGGATCGTAGGTGAAAATTTGATAGGCATAAGCCGAGTCTGGTTGTAAAGTAATGGTATCCGTCCAAAAACCCATTTTCACTGCTCTTCCATTTAGTTTGAAATCGCCTTCTTTATCCACAAAAGCAGCTAGTAAATACTTACCACTACGCATATTAGTCATACTAAACTCGCCCTCCTCATTACTGAAAGCATAATACTCAGGACGTACCTTATAAAGCAGGGAATCGCGCTGCACCTTTCGATCGGCCGAGTACAAAACTACCAGCATATCTTTTTCAAGCTCACCGGTATAAGCATCATTCAACCGCCCTTGTAATTTTAAGCTATCGATATACGAGCCAGTAGAAAAAACATATTTAAAATCTTTGTTTTCATTCCCTTCGGTAAGGTCTGTAAGCGAAGAACCAAAAGAAATAATATAGGTTGTATTTGCCTTCAAACTATCCAAAGCCTCTATCAAAACTTCTTTTCCCTTGCCCACTATTTCCAAATCTTCAGGCAAGAGAGGTGATATCCTTATTTGCTGTTGTGGGCTTTTAAGATTAACATATTCTTGAAACTTCAGACGAATATTGGGACTCTTAAAAAAAATACTCTGATTTGGAGGAAAAGACGTATCCAGCTGCGGCGCCAAAGTATCTCTATCTCCACCACTGGGGCTAGAGCGACTAGCACAAGAACTGATAAATGCTTCGAAGGAAGCGAAGATTACAAAAAACAACAATAAGGTTAACCAAGTGGCCGCCGGCCTTGCACTATATTCCTTAAACTGTTTTTGCATGGATTTTTACTTTTTCAAAGACTGCAAAGATTATACTTTTTAGCAAGCCGAAAGGTAAACGACGCAGAAACATATAAATTGAGCTAGCCAATAGCTAGGATGGAGATTTTAAGCATGTGCCAGGGTGAAAATGGAAAACTTACAGGCAGGCATCTTCGCCAACACGCTTAAGCAAGCTTCTAGGGTAGCGCCAGTAGTAAGCACGTCATCTACTAGCAAAATATGTTTATCGGTCACGGCCAGATTAGTCTTTAAAGCAAATACCGAATTAACATTAGACCATCGGGTAAAACGATTTTCTCGGGTTTGCGAATTGCGATATTGCGCACGATATAAGAAGGATTCATCAATGGGAATATTTAAAACCTTACTTAAACCCTGAGCAATAAAAGAAGCTTGGTTATATCCTCGTTTCATGCGCTTTCGCCAATGCAAGGGTACTGGTACAATTAGGTCTATATCCTTAAAGAAGTCGCTATTCTGCCATTCGGATGCCGCTTCACTAGCCAGAAAAGCGCCAAGCCTCGGTCGGTTTTGATATTTTATGGCGTGCATAGCCGCTTGAATCACGCCTCCTTTTTGAAATTGTAGCCATGCAGCGCCTCTTTCTAGCGGAAAGCGCCCCGTAAAACTGCGTAATACTGGATTATCGCTATAAAGGTGATACTGGGTTTTAGGAAGTTCTAAATAGCAATTGATGCAAAAATATTCTTCGCCTACCACCAAGGCTTTTTTACATGCTACACACTCCAATGGGAAGAGGAAATTGATAAAATCGCGGCTGTAAATCGATAAAAAACTCATGGCCACAAAATAAGTCTGGAACTAAGAATAAAGGGCTGCTCTAAATATTTACTAAACCTTTAAATAGCTCCCTTCAATGCTATTCTAAAAATAAGCTTTTATCTGCACGTTTCCGGTATGAATAGCAGGTAAGGACGCGCTGTAACGCCCATTATAACTAAGACTTAAAACGATATTATTTAAAAAAGTCTTTTGCAAACTAAGATTGAAAGTAGCGTTTTCACCCGGCCTCAAAGCCTGCAGCATTTCGTAAGCTGCTGGAGAGTTTACCGTCCCTTCAAAATTATTCTGAATGTAATTTAATTGCGCTAGGGCACTAAGTTTTTGAGCGGCAGTATAATTTAGCTCCAAGCCTAAATCGTGACTGTTTAACTTATTAGTAATTTCTCCTTCACTAGCCTCTTGCTTATACTGATAGCTAACCGCCAAACTTAGCTTAGTAGCTAATTGATACGTTAATGAATTCAACACCTGCTGCTGCTCAATGTCAAAATTTCGGTTGGTAAAATTCCCACTACGATTATTCTTAAGAGCTGCATTTCCGCGCAAGCGTAAAATAAAATTATCGGCAAAGGTGTAGCGTAAGTTTACAATTTGCTCGTTTATGGCGCGCTGTTCTAAACCATAGGTAACCAATGTGCGATTATCGCTCTGTCGAAAAGTATAATCCGCTCCAAAGCGCGCACTACCTCGATTAAAAAACAAGGTTTGCCGAAAACTCTCATTGAGCGCCACTAGTAAGGTATCATTACTTAAAGCGGCAAAAGGATCTAAATTATTAATAGTACCTGAAAGCAAATTTCGACGATCCAACTGATAAGCTAGAACGGTGCTAAAACGACTAAGCGATTTTTTAAACCAACCTTTTTGTCGCCACTTATTGGGCGTGTTTATATTTAAATTTTGCCCCAGTTTAACTATACTGGTGCGCACAAATTCTACATTAGGGCTGAAAACCCGAATAAAAGTGGCAAGATCTGGTGTTGGCGCAATTTCAAATTCATCGAGCTCCCGAATTCCATTCTCATTATAATCGGTGTGGGTATACGTTCCGGTTCCAGCGGGCACTTCTACATAAGTAAAACTGCGGCGAGGCTCATTTCCCGCACCACTTTCGTAGAAGGAATTACTTACGATCACTTTCTTCCAAATACGTTGATTATAATTAAAACGGGTGGTCAAGCTATTTTGCAAATCGTTTTGACTTTCACCTTGTAAAATTTGCAAGCGACGGTAATATATAGCTGCTTGGAAATTTGCATCAAAATTGGTCTGCCAATTTGCACGTGCCGACCAAGTTTGCGCTTGGGTAAATCGCTCTAGCTGGGCAGTGCGTACCGAGTCGTCAAATCGCTGTAAATAACCTAGCTCCACAAAACTTTTGGCCGTATCGCCTAAGCCGGTAAAAGCGCGATATTCTATAAAAGAATAACTGTTTGCCAGAACACTATCCCTATTAAGCGCACGAGAAAGATTCCATTCGCCGATACTTTCTAGCCCCAACCACCAACGTTTTTTTAAGAAATAGCGATAATCCAGTTGTTCACGCCAAAAATTATCACTGCTCTGCAGGCCCGTACTTTGAGTTAAGCTTAACTTCGTTTTTAACAACTGATGCTTGGTGATCAAATCACTTTGCAGCAAATGCCGATAACCGCTTTTTAATGGTGACTCTAGAGCTTGAAAGCGATATTGTAATTGCAGGGAATCGCGCTTATAGGCCGATTTTAAACTTAGTAACTGTACCGCACCATTGTAATTTAAGGGCAAATTCCAGTCACGCGCAAACTCTACCGCTCTTATCCTTTCTAAACTTTGAAATTGCGGATTATTAAACTCATAGCTAGCATTAAGCTTTAAACGTGCTTTTTTAAGTGGTAATTCAATGGAGTAATCGGCTTTACCCGCTAAACCCACATCATTGTTGCGATCTCTCTCCGAATAACTATTTAAAACATTCCTACTCAAAGCTCCGTCTAAACGCAAGGCTTGCCCAGGACTTATTTGCAAGGCATTTTGCCAAGAAAGGACTTCTAAACTATTGGGAGCAATTAAACGCTTAAGAGGCTCATAAGAACCCTGTGGCACGCCATTTACTGGGGCCACCCAGCGAAATACACGGCCATTAGCCTGACTTTCTGCCAAACGATAATTTCCCTGATTAGCGCCTAAAAAACTAAAACTAGCGCTATAAAGCTGAAGGCTTGAATCGCGTGTAAAAACCAAAACTGAATCGAAAGATAAGGTATCCACCAATCGATACTGAATACTCGCATCGTTGTAAGCTGTGGGAATTATACTGCTTATTACCGCATCTTCTAAATTATCACCAGCTTGAGCCAAACGGGCCAGTTCCTCATCACTATACTCGCCTATTAAAGGTTGATTTTCTTGATCACTTTCGTTGTAGTAATGAATTTTACTGCGATACGACTTAGTCTCAAAGCCAGATTGGGCCTGAAAAACAGTCCGCAAAAAGTTCTGCTCGGTATATTGAAACTCCACCACAATCCGCTTATCGCGTGTAATCGGCTGCAAGGCGGTAAAAGTAATTTCACCCGCATTATAGTCCATTATGTACTGGTTTTGCTCGCCACGCTTTTGCAGAACCCCATCTATATACACTCTTTCTGAACCCGAAATAATTATAATAAACTGTTCATTATTAGAGCCACGTAATTTATAGGGCCCTTGATTACCTTCTTGCCCTTGGAAAGTATTTCTATTAAAACGCCCACGTGCTAAGCCCCCTTGCACCTTAAGCGGTATTTGGCTTTCGCCTGATGTGATATTTGTTTCAATTCCGCCACCACTAATGCGCTTATCGTAATTCAGAAAATAATCATCTTGAGAAAGGATATTATAATCACCCGCTCGGAGCAGGCCAAAGTCGGGATTTTC
>CBFHVV010000001.1:0-86138 GCA_965658965.1 Croceimicrobium sp. | reverse complement strand
TTAAAGCTCCCCATGCCATTACTTACCTTTTCGGGATTAGCAGGATCTAGCAATTCTTCTCCATCTAAATACAGCTTATACTCGTAGCGACCCGGCTCTAAAAGATAATTGCCCACATAAAAATCACGGTTTTCTTGCAGGGGTTCAGAGCCACGATTCCAATTATTAAAGGCACCTATTAGCCTCAGTTCCTCTCCTTTTCCTATGGCTTTGCGCGGTATTTTTATTTCTATCGCTTGCGCAGATGCTTTGGCCCCCTGATGCATAAAACTGAGGCTTGCCATTTTTTCTACTAAACGGCCTACCAAAAGGAGCTCTTCAGGCTTAGAACTGATATTAACCAAACCCTGAGGGAGGCTTAAATTGGAGATTTCTTCATCAATTACATAATCGCTTAGAATTATGCGAGTTGTGTCTTGACCCAATTGAACCGGAGTATATATCCCACGCAAAGCGACTTGCGCTTGGGAGCTCAATAGGCACAGACAAAAGATTAGGAGTAGGTGGCCTTTTCTCATATTGTGCGGAAATTTAGCAAATATAAACATATGTGTAAATAGTACACTTATTTAATTTGCGAGGAGGCAAATAGTATACATGTGGCCGCTCCTTGCCAAATGCTTGGTATATTGTTCGATTTTAAAAACTCATTTTGATTCAGAATAAACGCAAAACGGGATATCGAACTTAGGTTTGTAGGAGGTATCAGCATATTCCAAAATATTAAAATCAAACTAGTATCAGTGACAGATCCTTTTTGTAATCAGCTTATTTGGATGCTTATTATAGAGATGCAAATTGTGCTTTTTTTTCTAAGGCCTAATAATATTGAAAAAAGGCCGCCATGAAATGACGTCCTCCTTTTTTATCATTTATAGCCAAGGCTTTTATTGAACAATCCATTTTAAAACGGTTTGGGCAGTGGTTGTTTGCACCTTAACGGTATAGTGGCCTGCGGGCAGTTTAAAAGGTAATTGCTTATCTAGCATACCTTTTGCTATTGCGCCTTCTGCAACCAGTTTGCCATCTACGGCATACACTGTAAAAGTGCCACTTTCTGCAGGCTGGCTAAAAATTATATGCGTGGTACCGTGGCTCGGATTGGGCGCCAATGAAACCTCAGGTTCTCGTAACGGCAAGTGGTATATTACCGTTGGATTCTATTTGGCGCATTTCCTGATTTATAATGCTCCCATTTGGTATAAACTTGGGATGGTAGGACGCTATAAATAAATTACGCAACAGGTTTTTACCGATGGAAAAGCTACTTAGTGAATCAGTAGCCGGAAGGCCTTGATAGTTTTTAGGGTGGGCATGGTAAATACTGTCTCCAAGGCTAGATATCGGAAAGCGATCGTATAATATGCCGGTGGTAGTATAATTGCTATCTAAAAACTGGTAGCGAGCTTTAATGCTATCCAGCTGTGGATTATAGCCCTGCGCATTGATGCCGGATATCAGGCACAGCAAAGCTGCACAAAAAGTAATACTTTTGATTTTCATTTGAATTGGTTTTTTGATGTGATTTATACTGAAAAACTGATTAAAAAAGCCCCACCTGTTGCCGCAGGTGGGGTTTTACTATATGGTGGTGCGCGGTTCTGGCTAACAGGCTGTGACATTAGTATAGAATTTCCACATAACTAGTATCCTCTCCTCCTAAATAAAAAGTAGTATCATAAAGCTCAGTGCCTTTTGAGGTTCTTGTTACGCTCCAAAAAAGCTCGTAATCAGTATTACCCCACTTCCTGATATAGGAGGTGTACTCGTTAACATGCTTACCATAAAAAGTTAAACTTTGCCCGTTGCCAACACTAATAGTAATTTCATCCAAATAATCTACTGGTTGGGTATTCTGTACATGAAGCCTAAACCACGCCTGAGGTTGTAGGGTAAAACTAATCTCATTGTGTTCTCCTTTATTTACAGGTTTATAGCCTGGCAAGTGTGAGTACTCGGGCCAACGGCCATCACTGAATATTCCATAACTGCCGTCCCCTTCAAACTCAAAATGATAATAGCCGTCTGGGCCTGTTACAAAAACTGCCTGGCTGCTATTGGCACTACCCCCACCGGCCATGCCTAAAGCCCCTCCGCCCATATCTACCAGTTTTACAGGAATTTCTTCCAAGGGCTTTTGAGTGTCTTTTTCATACACGTAGCCGCTTACTGTGGTACGCGGTGTATCGCCAGGACCCTCTTTATCACAGGAAACCAGAAGTAGGTTTAAGGTGGTTAAGTAAAGTACTTTTAGTGGTTTCATAGAACCCTCAATTAATAGAGAACTTCGTAATAGGTGGTGTCATGACCCTTGAGATAAAAATTATCTTCAAAAGTCTCCTTTTCCTCATTTTTTTCAACATACCACGTTATCCTCACATTTCCATTACCGGGGTTTTTAAAAATGAAGGTTTCATCCACTTGGGTGCCATAAAGAAAAGTTGTGTTACCACCTCCCCCCGGATCAAATCCAATCATATCTCTATAATCAAAAGGGTTTATATTCTTCACTCGGATTTCAAGCCAGCCAGGCGGTTGTAAAGTGAAACTAATCTCGTTATGCTCACCTTTATTTATAGGTTTATAACCTGGGAGGTGATAATAGTCAGGCCAACGGCCATCGGTAAATATGCCATAGCTTCCGTCTCCTTCAAATTCAAAGTAGTAGTAACCATCAGCGCCAGTAACAAAAACTGCCTGGCTGCTATTGGCACCGCCTCCACCGGCAAGCCCTAAAGCCCCTCCACCCATATCTACCAGTTTTACAGGAATTTCTTCCAAGGGCTTTTGAGTGTCTTTCTCATACACGTAGCCGCTTACGGAAGTTTGAGGGGCTTTGTCTTCTTTCTCACAGGCAGTTGTAAAAAGCAAAAGAAAGACTAAGGGAAAAGTAACAATCTGTTTCATGGCCTCTAATTATTTAGTAAACATAATATTACCTTAAATTAATTTAGCACCGATAAACGTTTAGCTATAGGCTATAAACCAGTTTTTGATTATCATCTGTTCCTAAGGTAAGTCAGTATAAAATTATAAGCTCAGATTTTCTATTAAATCCAGGTTCCTGACTAATCCCGAATGTTTTTAGCCCTATTAGCGATAGCCATAAAGATGTTTAATGCTATTAGAACTGGCCAAACTTTGAAAGTTGTTCCGCTCATGAAGCTGCCAAAGGTCTAGGGCAGAGCGTTTTTTGGAGCAAGAAGTTGAATTTCCATTTGTCATTCAAAAGCAAAAATATTGGCGGCTTTATTAAGTTTTACTACAGCTTCTTTCTGTCCTTACAGAAAAGGTTTATGCTACATTCCTTATTCAATTGGCCTTAGCAATAGGCTTTATTTAGCCGGCAATGACATAAAAAAAGCGGCTCCATGGAGCCGCTTTAGTAAATAAGTGTGGATTAAAGAGAAATGGATTCTCCGTGAACAATAACTTCCACGGCATCACCCGAAAGCTTTTCGATATGATGTTTAGTCGGACTCAAATCTACCTTGAGTACCGAATTACGGAAGTTAATTTTAAAAGATAAAGTTTGCCATGTTTTAGGCAATTTCGGATTAAAATATAGCTTCCCTTCTTTTACTCGCATGCCGCCAAAACCTTCTACTACCGCCAACCAAGTGCCGGCCATAGAAGTAATATGCAAGCCTTCGTGCACTTCACGATTATAGTCATCTAAATCTAAACGACTGGTGCGCAAATACATCTCATAAGCCTTATCGAGCTTATCTAAATAAGCGGCTTGTACCACGTGCACACAAGGCGATAAAGAGCTTTCGTGCACCGTACGAGGTTCGTAAAAGTCGAAGTTACGCTCTAGCTCTTCTTTGCTAAAATCGTCTTCGAAGAAATAAAATCCTTGTAATACATCTGCCTGCTTGATAAAGCAAGAGCGCAAAATGCGATCCCAGCTCCAGTGCTGATTTATTGGGCGCTCCGCAATGGCAAGGTCATCCGCTAGAATTTGTTCTTTGTCCAAATAACCCTCTTGCTGTAAAACGATGCCTAATTTTTCGTCGGCCGGTAAAAATACATTGCTGCTAATTTTCGCCCAATCTGCTAATTCTTCTTTGGCCTTAAAGTTGGCTTTCGCCAAGATGCGCTCGAGAGCAGCAGGATTCATATCTTTCACCCACTCGTATGCTTCTGCAGCATATTGGATGCACCAACGTGCGATATAACTGGTATACCAGTTATTATTAACGTTATTCTCGTACTCATTAGGACCCGTAACACCGAGCATAACATATTGGCCTTTGGCCTCGCTGAAAGTAAAACGCTGTGCCCAAAAACGGGCGATACCTATAAGCACTTCTAAACCGTATTCGGCCAGATATTCTTTATCGTCGAAATAGCGGATATAATTGAAAATCCCATAGGCGATAGCCCCATTACGATGAATTTCTTCAAAGGTAATTTCCCATTCATTATGGCACTCTTCTCCATTCATGGTAACCATCGGGTAAAGCGCGGCTCCATTGGTAAAGCCCAGCTTTGCTGCGTTTTCAATCGCTTTCTCTAAATGATTGTAACGGTAAATTAAGAGATTACGCGCCACTTCTTTGCCAGCCGAAGCCATGTAAAAAGGCAAACAGTAAGCCTCCGTATCCCAATAGGTAGAACCGCCATATTTTTCGCCCGTAAAACCTTTAGGGCCAATATTTAAACGTGCGTCTTCGCCTGTATAAGTCTGGGTGAGATGGAAGATATTAAAGCGAATGCCCTGCTGCGCTTCAGCATCGCCAGTAATGGCGATATCACTTTGCTGCCAGCGCTGAGCCCAGTCAGCCTTTTGCTCTGCTAGTAGTTTATCAAAACCATCGCGGCGGGCAATACTGGCCAGTTCATCGGCCTTTTGTTGAACATCCTTTTTATCGTAATGAAAAGAACTGCAAATAGCCGCATACTTATACAAGCTATAGGTTTCATTGGCGCTGCAATCTACCGTAAAGGTATTATCGGCGTATTTGTCCTTCTTATTAATCTCAGGGTAAAGAGTAATCGGTGCTTTGCCGCGATATAATTCATAACGCATAGCCGCGGCAACATGGAAACTCAATTTTTTGGTTTTCGCTTCAATCACGGCCTTTTGAGTGGCAACATTTTCTGAAACACCTTCCCAAAACTTTTCCTCGTAATTACTATCGTGGTTGATTACATCAAAATCCAGGTAAGGTGTGATTTTAACGGCAGCATCAAACTGAATCAGTTTAAAATTATAACGTATAGCACCAATTTCTTTGCGCGTCATACTCACAAAACGCTGTGCCTCTACCTCCACCGTTTTACCAGGGGCAATTTCGGCACTAAAGCGCCTGATTAAATGTCCCTCCTGCATATTCAATTCGCGGTAAAAATTGCTCACTTTCGCTTTCGCTAGATCGAGATTAATACCGTCAATTTCTATTTTTAGGCCAATCCAGTTTACCGAATTAAGCACTTTCGCAAAGTACTCGGGATAGCCATTTTTCCACCAACCCACGCGGGTTTTATCGGGGAAATAAACGCCACCAAGGTAACTTCCTTGTAAACTTTGGCCACTATAATCTTCTTCAAAATTGGCACGTTGCCCCATAAAGCCATTGCCAATACTAAAAATGGATTCAGAGCCCTGATTAAGCTCAGGTCTCCAAAGGTCCTCGATGATTTTCCATTCATCGGTAACCAAATATTTATTGTGCATGTGTTTAGAAGTTCAGTTTGTTTATTATTTCGGAAGGGCTATGTTGATGCAGTCCAGAAATAACAATCTCTGCATCGCCTAATATTTTGGGATCGCCAATGCCTACACTGCGAAAGCCGCCTACGCGGGCCGCTTCAATGCCTGCTTGTGAGTCTTCAAAAACCACGATAGATTTAGGGTCTATTCCTAAAAACTCTGCTCCCATGCTAAAAACCTGAGGATCTGGCTTAGAGCGACTTATTTTAGTGCCATCAATCACACATTCGAAAGAATTGCGGATATTGAGTAAGTTTAAAATAAGTTCGGCATTTTTACTCGCAGAACCTAAGCCAACGCGAAGCTGCAAAGCCAGAGAAGCCTTTAAAAAATCTTTGGCCCCAGGTAAAGCTTCATCGGCCGACATTTCTTTTACGAAGTCTAAATACCAATCATTTTTCTTGGCCATCATCGCTGCAAAGCGCTCTGGATCTAAACTGGTATTGCCCCACTCTAGAATTTTCTCTAGCGATTCTTTGCGACTTACCCCTTTTAACTTCTCGTTGTCCTTCTCATCGAAGTGAATTCCTAACTCAGCTGCAAGCCTTTGCCAAGCCTTAAAGTGAAATTTAGCGGTATCAACAATTACTCCGTCTAAATCAAATAGAAAACCTTTAATGGGCGCCATTAGCTAGTTTTAAGTTTCATACGATATCGTTTATGGAAATCAATCAGACCATCCACTGGACGACGAATAATTCTACCTTTCTTAAGATCGAAAAAGTCGAGTACATCATTAAGGACGGGCTCAAAGTGATGTGCAATGGAGCCTACAAAGCTAATCGGTACTTTGCGAGAATCTGGGAAAGGCAAAACCTGCGTTTCGATAAATTCGCGGAAACCGTTAAAGACTATTTGATAATAGAAGGCATCTGCCAAATACTTATGAGCGAAGGGAGCGAAAGATCCTAAAAAAACATTGGCTCCGGAAGGTGCATAAACCTTTTCACGGATGATTGATTTATCAATGCCGAAAGTTTCTTCAAATTCCCGACGGTGCGTCTCATTCATTTGACGGTAAAGGTAGGCGCGTACTAATCGTTTACCGATATAGCTGGCCGAACCTTCATCGCCAATAATAAAACCGTAACCCGAGTTACCCGGAACAAGGTTTTCGCCATCGTAATACACGCAGTTGCTACCAGTTCCTAAAATACAGGTGATCTGCGGTTCGTCGTTCCAAGTTGCATAGGCAGAAGCCCTAAGATCGTGGTCTACAAATATTTCTGCATTGGGGAAACCGGCTTTAAGGCCAATTGCCACTTCTTCGTTTAGCTCGGGTGAGGAGCAGCCTGCTCCATAAAAGTAAACCTGCTTCACTTCTGCACCCATTTCGTTTACCTCCTCTACTTTCTGAATCTCATCAGCCACAAAGTGGCGATCGTGAAAGTAAGGGTTGAAGCCAATGGTACGGATACGTTTTAGCTCTTCACCGTCATCACTCAAAAACACGGCGTCGCACTTGGTACTTCCGCTTTCTGCCAAATAAATCATTTACAACAAATTAATGCTTCTTAAAGGGAAGCCATTTTTACAGCCATATCAGCCAAGCGCGCAGAATATCCTGCTTCGTTATCGTACCAACCTACAATTTTGGCCATATTACCATTTACGTTGGTTAACTGTGCGTCAAAAATACAGCTATACTTGCTACCCACAATATCCGCAGAAACAATAGGATCTTCGGTATATTCTAAAATGTCTTTCAGATAGCTATCAGCAGCAGCTTTAATCGTAGCATTAATTTCTGCGGCGGAAGCTTCTTTACTCAGTTCTACCGTAAGGTCGGTAACCGAACCTGTTGGTGTAGGAACACGCATAGCAAAACCGTCTAATTTACCTTTTAACTCGGGTAAAACTAAACCTACCGCTTTAGCTGCACCTGTAGTTGTTGGAATAATACTTAAGGCGGCAGCACGTGCTCTACGCAAATCTCGGTGCGGAGAATCCTGTAAGTTTTGGTCTGCGGTATACGCGTGAGTGGTGGTCATAAAACCTTTAACGATGCCAAATTTATCGTTAAGAGCCTTTGCCATCGGAGCCAAACAGTTCGTGGTGCAAGAAGCATTGCTGAGTAAAACGTCATCTGCCGTAAGGTCGCTATCGTTTACACCCATAACCACGGTTTTAACAGCCCCTTTAGCGGGAGCACTTAAAAGCACCTTTTTAGCACCAGCCTGACGGTGAAGGTCCATTTTTTCGGGGGAAGTAAAAATCCCTGTACACTCAATTACAAGATCTACATTATGCTCAGCCCAAGGAAGAGCTGCGGGGTCACGCTCTGCAATAAGTTTTATTCTTTTAGAACCAATTACGAGGCTATCTCCTTCTAAACTTACGGAATGTGGAAAACGACCATGCACTGAATCGTACTTTAACAAATGTAAAAGTGTTTCTGGCTCGGTTAAATCGTTGATGGCAACTACCGCTACTCCTTCCATTTCTAAAAGGTTGCGGAAAGTTAAGCGGCCAATGCGGCCAAAACCATTAATCGCGATATTTTTCATTTTTTGATATTTACTTAAGTTGATAATATTTTTAGAATGCGATTGAGCTCCATGTCTATTTTGCTTTTACTTTCAATCGCTTTAGCAAAAGGAGTATAAAGAAGTTTATTTTCCACCATACCTATCATTTCTCCACGCTGACCTTTACGCAAAGCTTCTACCGCTGCCACGCCGAGCTGGCTCGCCAGAACACGATCTAGACAACTGGGTGCTCCACCTCTTTGCAGGTGACCTAAAATGGTAATTTTAGACTCCCACTGTGGGTATCTCTTACGCACCTTTTCGGCCACAGTCCAAGTATCTCCAAGCTTATTACCTTCAGAGACAATGATAATGCGGTTCATTTTATTATTGTTGGCGCCCTTCTCCAGTTCATGATAAAGATCTTCCATGGGCTGATCTTCCTCGGGAAGAACAACGTCTAAAGCCCCAGAAGCCAAGCCAGAGCGCAGTGCAATAAAGCCAGAATCGCGACCCATCACCTCCACAAAGAAAAGACGGTTATGCGACTCGGCGGTGTCGCGAATTTTATCGACACAATCAATAACCACATTGCAAGCAGTATCGAAGCCAATGGTATAATCGGTTCCGGCTAAGTCATTATCAATGGTTCCGGGAATTCCCATCACTGGAATATCGAACTCCTCACTAAAGTGCATTCCGCCGGTAAAAGTCCCGTTGCCGCCTATTAATACCAAGGCATCAATACCACGATCTACCAAGTGCTGATAAGCTCTTTTACGGCCTTCTTTTGTTTTAAACTCTTCAGAACGAGAGGATTTTAACACTGTTCCTCCGCGATTTAAAATATTTTTTACCGACCTTGCATTAAATTCAAGAATTCTATTTTCAATAAGACCTTGGTAACCTTCGTAAATACCAAAGACCCTAAGATCATAGTAATTTGCAGCTCTAACCACCGCACGAATAGCGGCATTCATTCCAGGGGCATCTCCCCCAGAGGTTAAAACCCCAATTGATTTTATCTCTTTTGCCATTGTTGCTGTACTGATTGAGCAAACTTAGTGTAAATTTTACACTTGATAAAAAAAATACTACTTTTGACCGACAATTTAGGAAGAGCTTCCTAGCAATTATTTAAACCAAGTGACAACAAAAAATGTAAATCCCAATGTTTCGGTCGACTGTGTAGTTTTCGGCTTTGATAACGAAAGATTGAAAGTTTTGCTTATTGAGCAAAAACTGCCGAATAAGGAAAAAGTACAGCTAGCATTGCCGGGTGATTTAATTGTAGACGATGAAGGTCTTGACGAAGCCGCAACCCGTGTTTTACACGAAATTAGTGGCTTATCGGGAATCTATTTACAGCAATTTAGAGCTTTTGGTGACCCAGATAGGGTAAGCGATATAAAGGATTTAGATTGGCTAAAAAGTTACCGCTCTAACCCGCAAGCCCGCGTTATTACCGTTGCTTATATGGCATTGGTTAAAATGGAAGAGTTTAGCCCCGAAGCGAGCTCTTTTGCCGAACGAGTTTTTTGGCAGGACATAGAAGAAATGACGCAACTGGCTTTTGACCACAATAAAATTCTTTTTGAAGCTTTAGAGCGCTTACGCGATGACTTTGTTAATTATAAGACTGGCTTCGAACTCTTACCCAATAAATTCACCCTGGGCCATATCCAAAGGTTATACGAAATAATTTTAGGGAAGGAATTAGATAAGCGCAACTTTCGTAAGAAAATTCTTAAGGAAAAACTGGTTTCACCAACCAACCAGAAGCAAACTGGGGTTTTACACAAGCCCGCAGTTTTATATAAATTAAACCATGAAAAAGTTTGATTCCTTAAAAGTAAAGACCCTAGTTGTGGGTCTTTTTTTTGCCCAACTCTCTGCTTGCCAAGAGGCAGAGAGGAAGCAAGAGCACCACTTACCGCCCGCTTGGGCGCAAGAAGTTATCTGGTATCAAATTTTTACCGAACGTTTCCACAACGGCGACAGCACCAATGATCCACGTCCCGAAGATATTCAGGGAGCTTATGCCGAAACCCTGCCCGACAACTGGGCTATTACCCCTTGGAGCCAAGATTGGTATGCCGCTGACCCTTACTTTTCTACCTTAGATAGCGCCCAAGATTGGCACGGAAGTTTCATCACAGATTTTGACCAAAAAGTACAATTTCGTCGCTACGGCGGAGATTTGGAGGGCGTCCTTCAAAAACTCGATTACCTAGATTCATTAGGGGTAACGGCACTTTACTTTAACCCACTAAACGATGCGCCCTCTCTGCATAAATATGATGCACGCAATTGGCGGCATATTGATGTGAATTTTGGCCCCAATCCTGTGGCCGATAAAAAAATTATTTCCGAAGAAAACCCTCTAGACCCCAGTACTTGGCATTTCACTCATGCAGATAGTTTGTTCCTGCAGCTAATTGACACCTTGCACAAAAGAGGCATTCGCCTAATCTTAGACTATTCCTGGAATCATACCGGAAAGGAGTTTTGGGCTTGGAAGGATATTTTAAAAAAGCAAGAGGCTTCCGCCTTTAAAGATTGGTATTGGATTGATAAGTGGGACAATCCACATAGCCCTGAAAGTGAGTTTAATTACCGGGGCTGGTTTGGGGTTCCAAGCTTGCCCGAAATTAGGGAAACCCAGCCTGTTGATCATTCAGAGCAACTCTCCGCTTTTGAAGGAAACCTTTATGATTCGGCAGTAAAAGAACATATTTTCAATATAAGTAAACGGTGGCTGGATCCTAATGGCGACGGAAATCCTGAAGATGGTGTGGACGGCTTTCGCCTAGATGTTGCTGCCGAAATTCCCTTAGGCTTTTGGCGCGATTACCGAAAGGTGGTGAAAAAAGTAAACCCCGAGGCCTATTTAATTGGGGAAGTTTGGTGGAAGAAGTTTCCTAATGATTTACTAGACCCTGCACCCTATTTAGAAGGAGATATTTTTGACGCAGTAATGAATTATCGATGGTATCGTGCGGTCCGTTCTTACTTTAACCCAGACCCAGACTCCAGCGGGACTAAAGAGCTGATTGACAGCCTGAAATCATTTTCCCGCAATTTGCGTTACGTTTCCAGTCTGGCATTAATGAATATCAGCGCCAGTCATGATGTGCCCCGATTGGCCAGCTCCTTATTTAATCACAATCCCTATAAGTTCGAAGCTAAAGCATCACAAAACCGCCTCTATAAAATACACAAACCCGATGCGCTGAGCCGACAAAAACAGAAGGCACTTTTACTGCAACAGTTCACCTATATGGGAGCGCCACAAATCTATGCCGGCGACGAAATGGGGATGTGGGGAGCAGATGACCCTGATAATCGCAAACCATTAATCTGGCCTGAAATTAAATTCGAGCGAGAGGCGGAGCATCCTTTGGGAATGTCGCGCCCTAGTGATGCTGTACAATTTGACAGTGTTCTTTTTCAGTACTACCGCAGTTTAATCAGCATGCGTCGTCAGTATCAATCCTTGCAAAAAGGCAAGCTAAAATTTCTAGCTCCTACCACTAGCAATGGACTACTAGTTTACGAGAGAACTTGGGAAAACGAACATCTCCTTTGCCTCTTCAACAACACTGGCCACCCTAAAAAATGGCAATCCCCTTTCCCCTCAAGTAAGTATAAAGTAGTGATGAGTAGCAGCGAAAGGCTTCCTAAAGCCGAAAACAACACTTTTATCGTGCCAGCCCTAAGCGGCCTTGTCTTTAGTTACTAAATTTCTTCTCTCAATGCTTCACCAGCTTTCCTTTAAAAGCAAGTTGATTGCGCCTAACGAAGACGGAGTTTCTCCCCCTTTTTAGTATGAATCTTATTCTTAAAAAGCACAAATTAGGAAGCTTGGTTTATTTATTCCAATTCTTAAGAAGGCAGCTAAGTCGCTATAATACTAGACTTATAGTGAGCAGTACTAGAAAGAGCTTGAAATATTTTAGTGTACTTTTTACACTACTACCCAATTTGATTACTTTTGAAGCACCTAATCAATTATTTTATTTCTATGAAAAGAACTTTACAGTCTTTTTTAATGCTGATGTTCTCCCTCTCCTTTTGGGGTTTGCAGGCTCAGGTTATTGAAGGAACTATTTTCGACAAAGAAGGATTGCCCTTACCTGGCGCCTCCGTTGTGGTAGTAGGTCAGCAAGGCGTAGGAACGTCGGCCGATTTCAATGGCAAATACACTATTTCTGGAATTAGTCCTGGTAAAATTGTACTTGAATTTTCCTTCATTGGCTTTGAAGCCAAGAAAATTGAAGTAGAATTAAAAAAAGGAGAGAAGAAAACTGTTAATGCAACACTCGCAGAGAGTGCTAATCAGTTAGAGGAAATTGTAGTAGTTGGTTATGGCGTGCAGCGCAGGAGAGAAATGACCGGTAATGTGGTAAAGTTGGATGCAAAAAAACTCAACGACATGCCCACTCCTAGTTTCGAAACTGCGATACAAGGAAAAGCTGCTGGTGTACAAATTGTAACCGGCAGTGGTTTAGCAGGCTCAGCCTCGGTAGTGCGAGTGCGCGGTATAACGAGTATTGGCGCCGGTGGTGATCCGCTATATATTGTAGACGGAGCCCAACTGAATCAAGATTTCTTTTCCCGTGGCAATAGTGGAGGTATGAACCAAAACCCTCTGGCCTTTCTCAATCCTGACGATATTGCTTCGGTAGAAATCTTAAAAGATGCTGCCGCTACCGCAATCTATGGTTCAAGAGGAGCCAATGGTGTAATTTTAATTACTACCAAGCGTGGAACGAAAGGCGGCCTGAAGTTTAATTTTTCAACTACTCAGGGCGTTTCTTCCCCTAGTCGTATGCCTGATATGTTAAACTCTGAACAATACTTACAGCTTTACCGCGAAGCTTGGGTAAACGATGGTAATACAGGCACTCCAACTCTACCAAGGGGCGTTTCTTGGGAAGACGCGCAAAACACCAATACCGATTGGGTAGACGAAGTGGTACGAACTGGTTATAAAGCCTTCTACGATTTTAGCGTTTCTCAGGGTACCGAGAAATTTAATTATTATGCGGGTCTTTCTTACGATGAAAACCGCAGTTATATCGAAGGTGATCAGTACAATCGTTTAAGTGGTCGCTTTAACGGTGATTACCGCTTTTCAGATAAACTAAGCGTGAGCTTAAGCACGGGACTAACGCGTAGCACTTACAACAGAGTAGACAATGCTTGGACCGGTGGTTTGGGATCAGCTATGAGTACTGCCTTGCCTATCTACCCTATTAAGTGGGACCGTTACAATATCAGAAATGGCGACACGCTAAACCGTCCTGGAGACTGGTGGTTACAAGCTGGTGTTGGCAATAATCCCGTGGCTCAGCGAGAGTTGAAGCAATGGCGCATGACAGACCTTCGCTCCATCAACAATGCCAAGGTATCTTACTCTCCCTTTAAAAACTTTACCATTTTAGGAAGTGCCTCTTTAGATTACTTCCAGTCTATGGAAGATATCTTTAATCCTGCTGGCCCCAACACAACCAATGTAGATAATACTACTGCCGGTAGAGGTATTGCCGATCGATTCCCTCAGCGTTCTTATAACTATAATGGCTTTTTAACCGGTAGTTACGATTGGAAAATGAACGAGAACAGCAAGTTCAACTTCTTACTAGGTACCGAGTATCAAGAAAACTTTACCCGTACTTACTCCATGACCGTGCGCGACTCTATGGGAAATATCACCGGTACGCGAAATTTTGTTGAAGACGCCCCCGGACCTTTCTACAACCATGCCGAGTTAAGAGACAACTATGAGTTTGACTCTATTCAAACATCCTTTATTTCCCGTTTTATGTCTTTCTTCGGAAAGGTAAACTACAACTACAAAGGAAAATATCTGGCGCAAGCCGTTTTACGCTCGGATGGTAGTTCTCGCTTTGGCCCAGACAGCCGCTTTGGCTATTTTCCATCCGTTTCTTTAGGTTGGATAATTAGTGACGAAGACTGGATGAAAAACAACCGCATCATAAACTATCTTAAATTGAAAGGTAGTATTGGCTGGATTGGTAATGCCAACCTAACCAATATTGAGTTTGCTGCACGTTACCGCCGCGATGCCCAGGCATACGATGGCCGCGATATTCTTTACCCTCTTAACAACCCCAACCCAGATTTACGCTGGGAGACCACTAGAGTATTTGACTTTGGTTTGGAATATGGTTTATTAGAAGACCGTCTTACCGGTGAAATTGCCTACTATCGCAAGAATACTACCGATGTATTGTTAAACGTAACTCTTCCTCGAGTTTCTGGATTCGGTAATTTCTACGATAATGTTGGGGCCCTATTAAACGAAGGAGTAGAGTTTCAGATTAAAAGTAGAAACTTAGTTGGTGAATTCCGTTGGACTACCGACTTTAATATCGCTTATAACTATAACGAAATTGAAAGCCTTGGTGGCTATTCTGCCGATGCTGTTGGTGGTGGAACCAACGATACCAGAACCGTAGTTGGTGAGCCAGTGGGAACTAACTTTTTAGTACGTCACTCGCATATTGACCCAGCTACTGGTCGTCCTGTTTACTTAGATATTGATGGCAATCCTACTTTTAACTGGGATCCAGCTGATCGTGTTGCCGTAGGTAGCGTATTGCCTGATGCCATTGGAGGTATCACCAACAATTTTGGTTATAAGCAGTGGGATTTAAGCGTATTATTCGTCTTTACCATTGGTAGCGATATTTACGATAGTTCCTCTAAGCGCCAATTAGGAAGAGTAGATGATTGGAATAGAACCTTTCACACTTTCGACCGTTGGAGACAACCAGGTGACGAAGCAGAGTATGCTCGCTTAACGCTAGATGAGGCCAATTTAGGAGCGAACACTCCGTGGATTAATACAGACCAATGGTTACACGATGGTAGTTACTTACGTTTAAGAAACCTTACTCTAAGCTACCGCTTAAACCGCAATCAGGCGAAAGCTATGGGACTAAAAGGTGGACAGATTTCTTTTATCGGAACCAATCTCCTCACCTTTACTAATTACCCTGGTCTAGATCCGGAAATTGCACGTGATTTTGAAAACGCAACGGACCGGAACATGAGCGTGAATATCACCTTCTTAACACCTCCGCAAGAGCGTACTTATTCAATTCGTTTAAATGTTAATTTCTAAGCCACAACCATGAAAAAGTTTATCACTTATATAATTATTTCCGGCGGCTTAGTTTTAAGTACCGCCTGCGAAAAAATGCTTGAAACAGATTTACAAGGCGCCGATCTTACGGAAGAAGAAGCCTTACAATCTAAGCAAGACGTAATGGATTTGCTACAAAGCTGCTACGACGTTACCGCTAATGTATATAACGGAAGAATACAGTATTTAAATGAGCTTCTAGCAGATAACCTAGCTGATCCTACCATTAACGAAGACCTCTCGGAGGTGTATAATCACAATACGCTTTTCTTTAATGGAACCATTGGCGGTATTTACCAAGACCCTTATATTACTATTTTTAGAGCTAATCGTGTTTTAGAGGTTATCGAAGATTTCGATTTTTCGCCAGCTGAAAAATCCGAAATCGCAGCTCAGGCTTATTTCTTAAGAGCATTATCTCACTGGGAATTGTTAAAGCTCTTTTGCCAGCCTTACGGATACACCGCCGATAACAGTCACGCGGGTTTGATTTACAAAACCTCCACGGAAGAGTCTATTGTGGCACGTGAATCTGTAGCCTCTAACTATGCTAATATTATCGCCGATTTTCAGAGAGCATTACCAAATTTAGTAGACAACTCTGACTATTATGCCTCTAAAGATGCGGCTAATGCTTATTTAGCTAAAATTTACTTCCAACAAGGTGAGTACGCCCTTGCTGCGCAATACGCTGGTGATGTGATTAACACCAATCGTTATAGCCTAGGTAGCTCTATCGACCGCTTTGAGCTAGATACGGTTAATGTTAGGGAGGCTATTTTCACGACCACTTCCAATAGCACTCTGCGCGATTTCCGCTCCACCGGATTTACGGATAACTATCGTTCTGATTTAGACGGAGCCGATCCTCTATTTAAAGCCAATAAAGATTTTTACGATCTTTATGCCGCAGATACATCTGATAAAAGAATACAAGCGTTTTTTGAAGTAGTAGGAGAAGATGCCGATGCGGTAGTTTTAGTTAAGAAGTTTAACCAAGAGTTTTTTGACGTCCCTGTCTTACACCTCACCGATATGAAACTTTTACGGGCTGAAGCTTTAGCTCTTAGTAATGGCGACTTAAGCATCGCTATTCAAGATATAAATGACGTACGTTTACGTGCTTACGGATCTAATGTAAATGACTTAGACCCTGCTGCTGGAACCGCGGCGGTAAGAGATGCTGCACGCTACGAGCGTCGTATTGAAATGTTTGGTGAAGGAGATCGCATCCAACAACTTAAAAGAAGAGGTGCCGTAGGTGGAGAAGCGATTGAGATCCGCAATAAACCGTGGGATTGTAATGGTATGATTATTCAATTCCCCATTTCCGAGCAAACTTCAGCTTTTGACCTTAACCCTACTGGTGGTTGTTAATTTTAAAAAAGATTAAAAATGAAAAAGTACTTAATATTAGGCCTGCTAGTTTCTTTAGCTATAGCCTGTCGTCCGGATCCTTACGAGGAAATTGGTGAGTCTTACTCGGTAATTACTGGAGTAGAAGGCGATTGGACCCTTAGCAAAGTAGAAGTTGAGGACCGGTCCTTCCCGCAGTGGGAAACCATGGAAATTAGTGATTACTTTCTTGAAACCAACACCGTTGAAATTAACTTCGATGCTGGTTCATCCTCTTATGCTATTAATGCCAATAGTTTAGACGGGCTTCCCTTCAGCAGCCTCAATGGAATTTATTCGTTCGACGACCCTGAGTTTCCGGCTAATATGCATTTAATTTCTACTACCAACGATACCACTACCGTTGAGTTAGGAAATATGGTTCGTAAAATTGACCAGCTAATGCTCTTTCAAGAAATGAAAAGCTCTTGCGATCAGGTTTACGCTCGTTATATCTACACTTTTAATAGAAAATAAGCCATGAAGAGAATATTAAATAACATCGCCTTATTGGCATTAGGATTAGGGGCTTCTATTAACTTAAACGCACAGGTTACTACCGATCCGCCCGAGTATAAAGAGCCTACCACCGAAGTAAAGATTATCGTAGATATCTCCAAATTCGATGCGAGTTTAGAACATGTGCAAAACCTTCAGGCCGATGCCGCAGCAGGCTTAGACCTTTACATTTGGACTTGGTCTCCCGCAGAGCATCAAGACCCTCACCCCTTGGTAAATGGAGTAGGTACTGAGCCTTGGAAGGAAAGTAATGAGGCTTTAAAAATGACTAAAGAGGCAGAAAATATTTACACCTTCACCATGATTCCTACGGAGTTTTATGAAGTGGATGCCCAAACTGTCTTTGAAAACGACATTAGCTTTCTGGTTAAACCTAAAGATGGCGGCGGTTACGGTGACCCAGATCGCAAGTCTACTGATGTAACTATTGCTGTGGATCCTCCGGTAACTAAAAGAGAACCCGCTTTCTTATTTCCGGGAAGGTTTGTGGATACCGACTTAGTTATGTTTTACTACGACAACAAAGAAGAGCAAGAACCAGGAATGCAAGACTTAGATCCGAACGATGCTTGGTTTTTTGCACAAGCAACTCTAAGTGATAGCACTACCGTTAACATTGCTCCTAACGCCTTTCAGGTGGGTAACTTTCCTGAGTTGCAAATGGACTACTATGGCGACGGCGTATTTAAAAAATACTTTGTGCCCCGCGATTTCTTTCAGGTCCCTGCAGGTAAAAGCATCACCAAAATTACCTTATACATTCAGAAGAAAATTTTTGTAGGAGGTGGGTCGAGAATCACCTATGATGTAGTAGCCAACCTTGGTTGCGACTAAGTAGAGAGATTAACACTAGATGAAAGCCCGTTTTGAAAGAGACGGGCTTTTTTATTTTGCACACCTTCCATTTCTCCCCATAAAAACTTAGCACATAACAAATCACCCATTCACACAGCCCGAGCCATTGAGTTTAGCATAATAATCGAACATAGCTTAACAAAAAAGATTGCTCCTCTAAGTAAGCCGTCTGTATTAAAACTTGCCTTTTACAGCCCATCTTACTCCAGTGCTAATAACAAAAAAAGGGACCAGAAAATATTCGGTCCCTCCTAGCATTGAATTTATAAAATCTCAAAATTCTGCTTGCTCTTAGAGCAAAGCCCTCAGTAATTACTGCTGCTGTAGTATGGTAATACTCATTTTCGGAAGGTCTATATTTTGCCCTACAAATTTCTCTTGCTCAATAATATTAACCGCAGGTTTCGCACTATCCCACACTTCACTAAAACGACTTAAATCCACCTTTCTGTCGTCGTTTTGATTGCTATTAAAAAGGACAATAACTGTGTCGCTTTCGCTGATGCGTGCGTACACATATACATCATTAGCTGGCACAAAGTGAATAAAGGAGCCCTTAGTGATAGCTTCAGAACCCTTGCGCCAATTTAATAAGTCCTTTATGTAATTAAAGATTTCGTTTTCCTGATCAGTCCTTCCTGCTGCTGTAAATTTATCGAGAGTATCCCCTGGGAATCCACCAGAAAAGTCTTCTCTAATATGGCCATGATCCTTGGTTTCCTTCATTAAGACTTCCGTGCCATAATAAGTAGAAGGGATTCCCCGCATGGTATATAAAATACCCAGTGCTACTTTAAGTTTAGGAATATCGCCATGTAACTCTCCAAAAATTCGGGCTTCATCGTGATTATCTATAAAGGTCACCAAATTCTCAGGGCTTTTATATAAATAGTCGGCAGCTAAACGATAGTATAGCTTTGCCACGCCGCTCGTCCAACCCTGACCTTGATCTAAGCTTTCCTTAACAGCATATTTAAACTGAAAATCGGTAACGGCATCCAAGTGACTATTTAAAGAATTATAGCGATTATCGCCGGCGAAATAACTTTGAATTTCGGGCATATGCACCCAAATCTCGCCGAAGAGAAAGAAGTTGGGAACTTCCGTTTTTATGCGACTACCCAATTCGGCCATAAATTTTTGGTCGGGATAAGCATAAGTGTCGATACGAAATGCATCAATACCGTATTCTAAAATCCACCATAAAGAATTTTGAATTAGAAAACTGGCCATGTGGGGATCTTGCTGATTAACATCAGGCATATGATCATCAAACCAGCCATTGCTAAACTGTTTTATGTCGGCTGCGGCCGCATGAGGATCTAATAAATTTACCGCCCGGAAATTGCTGCGGGTGCCTTTCATGTCGAAATGAAAGAAATTACTATCCGGTGGATTGAGATGGAAAAGGTGCTGAGAGCCAAAGTGGTTATAAACCACATCCATAATTACCTTCATCCCTTTCTCGTGGGATGCATCTACATAAGTGCGATAAAGCTTATTGCTGCCAAAGCGAGGGTCGATATTGTAGTGATCGGTAATTGCATAACCATGATAAGACTCTTTGAATTCATTATTGGTTAGTAAGGGGCAAGACCAAGTAGCGGTAAAACCTAAATTGTGGATATAATCTAATTTGGAGATCATACCCGCTAAATCTCCACCATGCCTACCAAAAGGAAATTCTCGGCCGTATTTGGCCTCGTTCATACCCTTTAGCTTATCATTTTTAGGATCAGCATTTGCAAACCTGTCCGGCGATATCAAATAAATAGCATCACTCGGGTTTAAACCCGCGGCAGCTTTATTGGGCTTTTTCAACTGATATTTTAGAGTTTCCTTCCCGCATTTAATTTTAAAGCTATTGCCTTCAAAGTTGGAAAGATCTACTCGTAAATAAGCATAATCACGATTATTAGCGAAGCTTGCTTCAGCCGCCAGGTTTTCCGCTTTACATTCGGGTAACACGGCAAAACCTTCGGGTGAGTAAAGCATAATTTCTAGCTCTTGATTATGCAGGTCTTTAAACCAATGCGGCGGAAAGGCTTGTATTTGCGCACTTAGCTTAGTAAATGTGCCTAAGACTAAAAAGGTCAAGGCGTAAAGGTGGTATTTTTGAATCATTAAATATTGCGTTTTAGCTTATAGCAATATTACTATATCTGTAATATTTTTCGTTAATTTGTCTCATAAATGTAAAATTTACACTTACTAATTTATTTACTTTAAATTCAAAATCATGAAAAAAATCTACACACTGGCGATGGCGATGTTGATCGGTGGTGCTGCGTGGGCTCAAAGTAGTCTAACCTTTCAGGTAGACATGTCTGGGCAAACCGTTAGCGCCAATGGTGTACACGTTGCGGGCGACTTTCAAGCCGCTGCAGGCGCTGCAGGAAACTGGGATCCAGCAGCTACGCCTTTAACACAGGTTGGCACCTCCAGTATTTACACTGCCACGGTTAATATTCCTGACGGAGTTTACCAATATAAATTTCTTAATGGTAATGCTTGGGGCGACGAAGAAGGTGTTCCTGCTGCTAGTCAAGTAAGTGCCGGTTTAGGTTTCGACAATGGCAATAGCAACCGCTGGGTAAACCTTGTGGGCGGCGATAGTACTGCAGCTGTACTTTTTGGTGGTGCTGCTCCCGCAGGACATTCTGCTGTTTCTATGGTATTAGATATGAGCCTAGAGGCTGCTATCGACACTACTATCAGTGTAGCGGGTGACTTCCAAGGATGGTCTCCAGGTTCAACTGAATTATACGATGTATTAGCAGATAGCATGTACCGCTACATCGCTTACATCCCTACCAATGATACCATGAACTTCAAGTTTGTGAATGGTTCTGCTTGGGGATCTGACGAAAGTGTTCCTGCTGCTTGTGCGGTTAACAATAACCGTCAGTTAATCATTTCTGCTGATACTGTTTTTGGTCCAATTTGCTATGCCCAATGTGGTCCTTGCTTTGTTCCAGATACTTTTAATGTAACTATTCAAGTAGATTTAAGTAACTCTAATTGTAGCAATTTTGACCCCGCTGTTGACTCAGTAGATATTGCTGGTCCGTTTAACGGCTGGTCTGGTGGCGACTTCTTATTTGACCCTGATGGTGATATGATTTACGAAGGTACATTCTACGTACCAAGCCCAGAGTTTACTTACAAGGCCCGTATGATTCAGGCTGGTAACGCTAACTGGGAGCCAGGTGGCAACAATGTTGTTACTTTTAGTAAAGATACCGTTGTAGCTCCACGTTGCTTTGGTCTTGCTAGCGGTGCTTGCGGTCCTCAGCCAAATCCATCTGATATTACTTTCCAAGTTGATATGAGCAATGGTCCTGCTAGTTTTGTTAAAGTTTTTGTAATCGGAAACTTCACCGATCCACAGTGGCAAGGTGGTGCTATCGAATTAACTGCTTCTGCTACTCAGCCGGGTGTTTTTGAAACTACCGTTTCACAAATTTGCCCAGGAAGGTTTGCTTTCAAATACATGGTAGAAGATGGTACTGGTACTCAAATTGAAGAGAGCTTTTTGAATGCTACCGATACTACTTGTTTAGAGCCTTCTGGTACAGGTGACTTCAACCGTTTTTACCAGCGTCCTGATGATCAGCCAAAAACTATCCTTGCTCCTTGGCAAGACTGTGCTGCAACCATCGGTTTAAATGAAGATTTAAGCGCAAGCGTAAATATTTACCCTAACCCAAGTATGGGTATTACTAATATTGATCTTCCTGCTGGAAAGCACGAAGTGCGTATTTACAATCTTACCGGTTCGGTTGTTGCTTCTTTTAGCGATGCTGAAAACAGCGTACAGTGGAACGCAGAAAACCTAAATACTGGTGTATATGTAATTAGTGTTTCTAATGAATTAGGTTTTACTGCTACTCAAAAAGTAGTTTTAAAGTAAGCTTCTTTTCTATCTAATTGTAAAGCCCGGCCTATTAAGGTCGGGCTTTTTTTTTGGCCTATCAGGCGCTTTGTACTATCCTTTGAACCTTAAAATTAGTTTCCTCGGTCTTCCTTCTAGATCATAAAAAAAGCCGCTTATCTAGCGATAAGCGGCTTACTTATAAAAGCTTTTCCGAATTTAACAATACTCGTCGAAGGCCATTTTGATATTCTCGGCAATCGCTTCTGCAGCGCGACCCTCAATGTGGTGACGCTCGATCATGTGCACTAAATTCCCATCCTTAAATAATGCGATACTAGGAGAAGATGGTGGAAATGGCGCCATCATGGCACGTGCTGTATTAACCGCATCGGTATCATTGCCAGCAAAGGCCGTTATCATGCGGTTGGGTAATTTGCTATGCTGAGAAGCCATTTTTACCGCTGGGCGCGCATTTGCTGCCGCGCAACCACAAACAGAATTAATTACCACCAAAGTGGTTCCTTCTGCCTTAATATTGCTTTCTACTTCTTCTTTTGTTTTTGTTTCAATCACGCCTAATTGACTTAGGTCGGCGCGCATTGGGGCGATGATATCTTCTGGGTACATATGCTTTATAATTTTTGGATTACAAAGGTACAATTATTCATGCTCTGCACTAAAAGTGAGAACTATGGTAAAATAGCTTAGGACTATTAATTAGATGAAAAAATGCAAGTTAGCAGGTGACTTTTCCTGCTCAAAGCTCTTCACCGCCTTTTCAAGCATTTTAAGCTTACGGTTACTAAGAATGGTAATAGAAAACTTATCCGACACTTCTTTACCCTCCGAATTAATATAGCTGATCACTAACTTTTTACGGTAGCCACTTAAGTCAATTTTCAAGTCGGTGATATTCATTTTCGGCACCGACAAGGTTTTGCCGAAAAGGGTACTTAAGGCCAAGTGCGATTTAATTTTAATACGATCGCTTTCTGCATTAAAGCTAAACATTGGAAACCCGAAATAGGCGTAAAAAACAACAATTGCTAATGTGATAATAGTACTGAGGTAACCATTTAAAGCTAAACCTCCCAAAAAGCCGGGTACGAATAACAGTACTAAATCTGCAATAATTAAAGTTAACAACGCTATTGGGGCGAGTTGTAGTGTTTTGCGAATTTGTAGATTGGTGACAAACATTTTTTCAAGAATTGAGCTATAAGGTAATAAAACTTTGTGACATTTTAAAATCTACCTTTTCCCCCTAAAAAATTGCTTTAAAAGTTCACTACATTCGTAACGCATAATGGGCCCAATTAGTTTGGTTTTGGGGTGCAATTTTGCCCCCTCCTTCAAGAAGCCTCTTTTTTCATCGTCGGCGCCGTACACCACCTTGCCTATTTGCGACCAAAATAAAGCCCCCGCACACATATTACAAGGCTCTAAGGTGACATACAAAGTACAGTCTCTCAAATATTTTGCCCCTAAGTAATTGGCTGCCGCCGAGATGGCCAAAATTTCTGCATGTGCCGTAACGTCTAATAATCGTTCGGTTTGATTCCGACCCCGGCCTATTATTTTTCCTTTGCTAACCACTACTGCTCCAACAGGAATTTCATCCTCTTCCATGGCTAGTTGCGCTTCTGCCAAAGCTTGTCGCATAAAATAAGCATCATCAAATGGCTCTATCATAATAGCTTTAAAATTTTTGCTAATTAAAGCGCTTCAAAAATAGGGAAGCCTATAGATATTGTAATTTTGCCGGCTAAATATTATTACATGTATCGATCTCATACCTGTGGGCAGTTAAACGCCTCATTTATTGGACAAGAAGTTACGCTAAGCGGTTGGGTGCAAAAGATTAGAAACCTTTCGGGGATGACCTTTATAGACTTACGTGATCGCTATGGAATAACTCAATTAGCCTTTAATGATGGCTGGGATCCTACGCTTCTGCAACAAGCCAGTAAGTTAGGTAGAGAATACGTGATAAGTGTAAAAGGCGAAGTATTAGAGCGAGAGAATAAAAATCTAAAAATCGCGACTGGCGAAATTGAAATAAAAGTTCTGAGCCTCGAAGTGCTAAACAGCTCTTTAACACCGCCTTTCACCATTGAGGAGGAAAGCGACGGAGGCGAAGAGCTTCGCATGAAATATCGTTATCTCGATTTACGTCGCGAGCCAGTCAAGAAAAATATTATGCTTCGCCATAAAGTGGCGCAAGCCGCTCGCACTTTTTTAAATAGTGCCGACTTCTTGGAAATTGAAACTCCTTACCTCATTAAATCCACTCCCGAAGGAGCACGCGATTTTGTAGTTCCTTCCCGTATGAATGAGGGACAATTTTACGCCTTGCCTCAATCGCCTCAGACCTTTAAGCAGCTCTTGATGGTTTCGGGTTATGACCGCTATTATCAGATTGTAAGGTGCTTTAGGGATGAAGACCTACGCGCCGATCGCCAACCCGAGTTTACCCAAATTGACTGCGAAATGGCATTTGTAGAACAAGCAGATGTATTACGCACCTTTGAGAAATTTGTAAAATCACTGCTTAAAGATATAAAGGGTATTGAGGTGGAGAATTTCCCCGTGCTTAGCTATGCCGATGCTATGGAGCAATACGGCAATGACAAGCCAGATATTCGCTTCGATATGAAGCTAAATACTTTGAGCGAACTGGTTAAAAACAAAGGCTTTAAGGTCTTTGATGAGGCCGAAACCGTTTTGGCTATTTCTGCCGAAAATTGCGCCAGCTACTCTCGTAAACAACTAGATGCCATTACCGCTTGGGCAAAGCGTCCGCAGATTGGCATGAACGGCGTTATTTGGTCAAAATACAATGAAGATGGAAGCTTTAAATCTTCTGTCGATAAGTTCTTTAACGAAGAGGAGCAAGCCAAATGGCATCAAGCCTGTAACTCTAAGCCAGGCGACTTAATCTTAATTTTAGCCGGCGGGGAAACTAAAACACGCAAGGCAATGAGCGAATTGCGCTTATACATGGCTGAGCAATTAGGCCTGCGTAAGAGTGATGAATATGCACCCCTTTGGGTAGTTGACTTTCCCCTATTAGAATGGGATGAAGAAAGCGGTCGTTTTCACGCTATGCACCATCCTTTCACCTCTCCAAAAGCAGAAGATATGCATCTGCTGGAAAGCGATCCGGGCAAAGTACGTGCTAATGCCTACGACATCGTTTTAAACGGTAATGAAATTGGTGGAGGTTCTATTCGTATTCACGATCGTAAGGTGCAAAGCCGCATGTTTGAAGTATTGGGCTTTAGCCCAGAAGAGGCCAAAGCTCAATTTGGGTTTTTAATGGATGCTTTCGAATACGGTGCTCCGCCACACGGAGGTATTGCCTTTGGCTTTGATCGCTTAGTAGCTTTATTAGGCGGATCGGAAACTATCCGTGATTTTATTGCTTTCCCAAAAAATAATTCGGGTCGAGATTTAATGATCAATAGCCCCTCTTCTATTGACGCCGAACAGTTAAAAGAATTGGGAATCGCCTTAGAGGAGAAAGACAACTAATGCAGGCAAAGCCTAAATCAATACTCGGAAAATTCCTTCTTTGGCGGGCAAAACATATTTCGCAAGAGCGATTTGTGCTTATCCTCAGTATTTTAGTAGGCTTTATAACTGGTTTAGTAGCGGTGGTATTAAAGAACACCACTCACTTTATTCAAGAATTGCTACGCAGCGATTTTTTGGATCAGTACTTTAACCTCTACTACTTTGCCTTCCCTTTAATTGGTATCGCGCTAACTTTAATTGTGAAGCGTATCATTAACAAACCCATCTCAGAAGGCATACCCTCTACTTTGTATGCAATTTCCCGTCGCAGTGGTTTCTTGCAGCTTTATAAAACCTACGCCTACCTAATTACTTCTACTTTTACCGTAGGCTTTGGTGGCTCAGTTGGACTAGAGGGTCCCACCGTTGGTACTGGTTCTGCTATTGGCTCCAATTTAGGAAGAATGATGCACCTCAATTTTAGGCAGCGCATTCTTTTAATGGGCTGCGCCACTGCTGGCGCCATCGCTTCGATCTTTAATGCCCCTATTGCTGCTATTATTTTTACCATTGAAATCTTTAGCCTCGACTTAACTCTTGCTTCTCTGGTGCCGCTTCTACTCGCTTCGGTTTCTGGTGCCGTTACCTCTATTTTTATTCAAGGCAACGATTACCTATTCCATTATAAATCACTAATCGCATTCGATATTAGCAACTTGCCTTATTACGCTTTGCTTGGTGTGCTTACAGCTTTGGCCTCAGTGTACTTCACTAAAGTCTACTTTTACTTCGATGATTTTTTTAGTGGCATAAGAAGTGCGTGGCAAAAAGTGCTTTTCGGCGGTTTATCATTAGGCCTGCTAATTTGGTTAGTGCCCCCCCTTTACGGAGAAGGCTATGAAACCATTAATGCCTTGTTAAATGGTGAAATTGAATCGATTGTCAATCAAAGCTTACTTTACGACTGGTTTAGCGGGCCGTATATAATTATCGCATTATTACTTGGGCTGGTCTTTCTTAAAATTTTCGCCTCCGTTTTTACTATTGGCGCTGGTGGTATTGGCGGTATTTTCGCGCCCTCTTTATTTGTTGGTTCTACCTTGGGTTTTGCTTTCGCCTATCTCATTAATCTAAGCGGCTTGAGCGAAATAAGCACCACTAACTTTTCTCTAGTGGGTATGGCAGGACTTATGGCTGGGGTACTGCATGCGCCCCTAACAGCTATATTTATGATAGCCGAAATCACAGCGGGCTACGACCTCTTTCTACCCTTAATGACGGTATCGGCAAGCTCCTACCTCGTTACACGCAGCATTTTACCGCATTCTATATACACCATGCAATTAGCCAAGCGGGGCGATTTATTAACTCATAATAAAGATCAAGCTATTCTTACCCTGCTAAACATTGCCAGCGTTGTTGAGAAAGACTTCAAAAAAGTAAAGCCAGAATATACTTTAGGCGAACTGGTTAAAGTGGTGAGTCGCTCAAAGCGAAATCTCTTTCCTGTTATTGACGAGGAAAACGTTTTGGTTGGCGTTCTTACTCTGGATGACTTCCGCACCATCATGTTCGATCATAACCTTTACGAAAATACCTACGTTTCAGAACTAATGAGCCCGCCACCAGCGGTAGTCGATATTAAAGAAGATATGTCTGCCGTTATGAAGAAATTTCAATCGAGTGGCGCCTGGAATCTACCCGTAATTGAAAATGGGAAATACCTTGGCTTCGTAAGCAAGAGTAAACTATTCTCAGTGTATCGGCGTAAACTTATGGAGTTTAGTTAAGTCTAACTTATTGATTTACAAACACAAAACCCTGGCTTCCAAACTTAAAGAGACTTAATACGTTATAATTGAGCGCGAAATGACCTAGGTCTACTATTTTAGCGCGACCGATTTAAGCCCTTTTAAGAATTTTGAAGCATTTATGAAGAAGACAATTGCTTGGACTTCAGCCCTACTAATAGGTGTATCCCTCATCGTTATTTTGGCTAATCCTCTAGAAACATCAGATAAGCAGCCCGATAGATTTGAGCAGTATGAAGAATTTTTAGCAAGCCATCCATATAATGATGATGCTAGGAACATTGACATAGAAGAATGGGAAAAAAGTCCTAAAGCCGACCGACCAGATTTAGCCTGGCAACAGAATTTTATCATGACTATGGATCCGGCTCTTGGTCACCCGACTCCCGAAAAATTACAATTAGCAAAAAGTCGCATCAAGGCAGCCGCGGCTGAGTTCAGTATGAAAAATGCTGGTTTAGACACAGGTAGCTCCGACTTAATTTGGGAAGAACGCGGCCCCTATGATGTTGGCGGCAGAACCAGAGCGATTATGTACGATCCCAATGATCCTAATTTAGAGAAAGTATGGGCAGGTGGTGTAACTGGCGGCTTATGGTATAATACAAACATTGTTAATGCCTTTAGCCCATGGGTTCCAGTAAATGACTTTTGGAAAACTCTGTCGGTTACAGCAATTACTCACGACCCCACTAATACGCAGGTGTTTTACGTAGGTACCGGTGAAGGCTTCGGGTCAACGTCAGGTACCATGGGAGATGGTATTTTCAAAAGTACTGATGGAGGACTTAATTGGAGTCAACTGAGTAGCAGCACCAATATGAAGTTTATCCGCGATATTACCGTCCGAAACGAAAATGGTCAGGGTGTACTTTACGTTGCCGTGCGCAATACAGATTACGAAGGCTTTACCGCACAAGTAGGCGACGAAGGTCTTTTCCGCTCTACCGATGGTGGTCAAAGCTTTACTCAAGTAATGCCTAATATACCGGGCGCCAATTACAACTTCGCTGTGGGCGATATCGAAATCGGTGCTGATAACCGTATTTGGGTAGGTACCGTTAATGCCATTAATTCAAATGGGCCTAGTGGCGGAGGTGATATTCTTTTTAGCGATGATGGTTTAAACTTTACCCGTGTTAGAAATACCGACGGCGAAAGAGTTGAGCTAGCCGTTGCACCCAGTAATGCTGCCTTTATTTATGCCATGATTGAGAAAAATGGTGTACTCGATAAACTATCACGTAGCACGGACTCGGGCAATACTTGGGAAAATTTAATTGAACCCAACGACGATGACCCAGGAATTCCTGCAAGCGACTTTACCCGTGGCCAAGCCTGGTACGATTTAATTGCTCAAGTTGATCCGAATGACGAAAGTACAGTAGTAGTTGGCGGCATTAATATTTTCCGTTCCCAGGACACTGGAAACACTTGGCAGCAATTGTCGCATTGGTATGGCGGTTTTGGCTATCCCTACGTGCATGCAGACCAGCATCAGTTTATATTTAAACCAGGCTCCTCTTCCGAAATACTTGCTGGCCACGATGGCGGCGTAACTTACTCCAATAATTTCAATAGCTCTTTTCCAAACTTTACCGAACGTAATGATGCTTACAATGTAACTCAATACTATGCCGGCGCCATTGCTCCTGAGAGCGGTTCTAATAATATGTTGGCTGGCTCGCAAGACAACGGTACTGAAAGATTTAACCAGGCTGGCCTAGGTATAACCGATCGGGCCACGGGCGGAGATGGTGCCTATTGTTTTATTGATGAGTTTAACTCTAATTTCCAAATTACCAGCTACGTGTACAATGCTTATTGGCGTTCTTTTAATGCGGGCAATTCATTCGGCAATCGTTTTATTAATAATGGAGACGGTCGCTTTATCAATCCCGCAGATTACGATTCTGACCGAAAGATTCTTTATGCTTGCCAAGATGCGAGAAATATCTATCGCTATAAAAATGCTGATGCCAGTGTAATTGAGGAAGATTTGGAAATCCGACGCTTAGGAGGCAGCGCCACCAACATCAAAGTATCCCCTTATTCAGACACCGCTTCTACAATTTTCGTGGCAGGTGGCTCGGGAAAACTTTTTAGAGTGGATCATGCCGATGGTTCAAGCCCTGAAATAATAAACGAAATTACGGGTAGCAATTTCCCTGCAGGGTATTTAAGCTGCACTCAAATTGGTCGCAATGAAGATGAGCTTATGGTCACTTATGCCAACTATGGAATTCCTTCGATTTTTTATACGAATGATGGTGGGCAAAACTGGCAAATAAAGGAAGGGGATTTACCTGACATGCCGGTTCGGTGGGCTTTGTTTAATCCCGTGGACACCAATAACGTACTAATAGCGACTGAATTAGGTGTGTGGGAAACCACTAACTTTATGGATGCCTCGCCTAACTGGAGCCCTTCGAACAACGGTTTAGCCAATGTAAGAGTAGATATGCTACAATTGCGCCAGAGCGATCGTACCATTATGGCTGCCACCCATGGCCGCGGTGTTTATACCGCCCAGTTTGCAGGTGGCATTGGCCTAGAGGAGCAGGCTTTAAGCCAAGAAGCGCCCACCTTTAATGTTTATCCTAACCTTGCCAGCAACTTTATTAATATAGAAGGCCAAGAAGATGGCATTTGGGAAATTAGCCTCTATAATTTACAAGGTAAAACTGTTTTAGAGGATCGTTGGTCTAAAAAATCAGGCGCCATGAAAAGACTAAACCTTCCCAATTTAGAAGCGGGATCTTATATTCTAAACCTGCGGAAAGGCAGTAATTCTGTAAACTGCAAGATTCAAATTGTTACCGCTAAATAGAGGGTGGAAATTCGCAGAGCAAAAACTAAGGATCTCGGAAAGCTGCAAGAGCTCTTCCGAGATTCTATTTTAGAAAGTGGGCCTGGGCATTACAGCAATGCGCAGTTGCTAGAATGGAGTAATAGAGCAGATAATCCTCCCCGCTGGAAAAGTTTGATTGAGGAGCAGTTTACTCTTTTAATTGCCGTGGAAAAGCAGATTGTTGCTTTTGCTTCCTTAAAAGATCAAGATTATTTTGACTTCCTTTATGTGGCTAAATCCCAACAAGGAAAAGGATACGCTCAGCAATTATATCTGCGCATCTTAGCGGAAGCGAAAAGGCGCGGCGCTAGTAAATTATACAGTGATGTAAGCTTTATGGCAAAGCCCTTTTTTTTAGCACGAGGCTTTAAGCTTCTTCACGAGAATGAAAATAAGCTTGGGCAAGAAACCCTAATAAACTTTAGAGTAGCGCGAGAAATCTAAGCCTCCGCCATGCTGGTTTTAAGGTTCTTGAAAAGGCTTTCAAAAAGCAAACGACCATCCTCATTACCTAGATTAGCATCGGCAGCTCTTTCTGGATGCGGCATCATTCCAAAAACGTTTTTACCTGCATTACATACCCCAGCAATATTTCCCGAGGCACCATTAAAATTCGACGCTTCGTCTACCTGCCCATCTGCAGAAGCATAACGGAAAAGTACTTGATCATCTGATTCCAATTGTGCAAGCACCTCATCCGAAGCATAAAAACGACCTTCGCCATGGGCTACAGGTATTTTATAAGTCCTATGGGTATCTAAGTCTGTGCTAATGGCAGCACTTTTACTAGCTGCTACGAGGTGCACATTTTTACAGACAAAGCTGTGACTGGTGTTATGAAGCAAGGTTCCTGGTAATAGGCCACTTTCGCATAAAACCTGAAAACCGTTACAAACACCTAAAACATATCCGCCCTTATTGGCAAAGTCTATTACCGAATCCATAATAGGAGAAAATCTAGCAATAGCACCAGAGCGTAAATAATCACCGTACGAAAAACCACCGGGAATAGCTACCATTTCCACACCTTGTAAGTCTGTGTCTTTATGCCAAAGCTCCACCACATCATGACCAAAGCTTTTAAGCGTATAGATCATATCGTGATCACAATTACTACCCGGAAAGATAACTACACCTATTTTCATTGCTAGAATTTTTGCAAAGGTAGTACATCCCTTATGATATCTTTAACTCCAGCTCAAGATTCTATCGCCTTTAGCTTTTGTACAGCACGACTATCAGCGTAGTTCCAGCTTCGCCAAGTGCGCCTACTTTGCCTTACTAAAAAAGCTTCTTTCTTTAAGTTTAAGCGATTTTTAAATTCCTCTATGCTTTCCACACTAACCCAGCGTACCTCATTATTCTGATGGCGCTTTATTTGAAAAGCAATGCGATCCATATTTTCATAGAGATAGGGATAAACTCGAGGCGACAAATTTAGATAGTTGTCTATGTCTATTTCATTAGCCTGTCCGTGGTTTAGGTTGAAGGTAGCTACTCTTTGATCCCAATTGATTAGACTTAAACTGCATAGAAAGATTAAGATAAAAGCCGAACTCTGCTTTAACAGATAATCGTTATTCCTTTTCGTGGCCAATTTGTAAACCAAAAGCCCCAAACACACCAAAATAATTCCAATAAAAGCCAAGAGTGCTATGCGGCGATCGGCTAAGCCGTGAAAACCGATATAATAAAAAGTCCTTCGGGCTACCGACAAGGCTAATATGGCATTTTGCACCAGCCATAATTGGGCTAAAAATTTTAATGCGCCACTTTTAGGGTAAAAGTTAAGGCTTCCGCGGAAGTAATATAAAACCAGTCCCGCTGAAAGGATTAGGCTAAAAATTAAATAACCTACCCCTTCGTGCACAAAGTCTTTTAAACTAAAACTCTCTGGAAGGTAAAACTGAAACCAAACCCACTTGATATCTATAAAGTTTATAATAAGCAAGAGCGCGTTAAGCATTCCGAAAAGCAAGAGTGCGCTAATGTATTCTCTTTTAAGTGCTAAGTTTTTGAAAGAAAAGGTCGACTTTCTTTTTCGCGAAAGAAAGTTGGAGCGATCTAGCTTTATTAAAAACCTACGATCCTCTTTAAAGAGCCATCTAATTATTAAAAGGCCTAGCAAAACAAAAAAGAAATAGGTGAAATCTAAGTAATCTAGGTAACGAAAAAAGCTACCAAAGGCCTTTTCTGACCACTGACCAAAAATTTGATTACCCTCTTTAAACAAGAGGAAAAATATAATAAAGATGAGTAGTGGCAAAAAGGCAATACGCAAGTAAAGAAGTGCTTGTTTCGGTTTAGATTGTTTCAAATTCGCATCTGGCAAAAGCGGAGTGCGCAAAGAGAAGAAAGAGATAAAGGAATTTAAAAATGCCTCAATGGTACTAAAAACACCTGCATTTAGATAGGCAGCATAGGAAATACTAGCGCAGAAAAACATCACTATACTTAAGGTAGAATTGTATAGTGTTAGCCCTACACTAGATGCAAGGAGAGCCAGTAGGACAACTAGTTCGGATTTTCGCAGGGCAATCTTCTTGCTTAAACGCAAATAGCTGAAAATAATAAAAGTAAAGAGAACCAAATTTACTCCTAGGGCTTCTTGCCAAAACAAAATACTGTAGAGCACCAAAAAGAGTAGATAAATTATATTTCGCATGAAGCTTTGATTTAAATCCTTAACGGACTCAAAATCATTTTAGTGCAGCTTGTGGCTCCAAAAAAGGAAATCACGACCAAAATCTCTAAATAGCCTTCTTTGGCGAGAGGGCCTAAAAAAAGCGACCTGATTACTATTAAATCAAGTCGCTTTTTTTTTGAGAGATTATTTTAGGATTAAACTCTTTTGATGGAGCAGCCTATTTCGCGTGTATCTTCATTTGTTATTTTTTGGCCTTGCGCTAGTTGCTTAAGGGCTTCTTTCAAATAGTGCTTAGAAGCTTTCTTCGATTTGTTCTCGTACTTATCGTTGATACTACCTCGGTAAACCAGTTTCATATTTTCATCGAATAAGAAAACATGTGGAGTAGTTTTCGCTCCAAATGCGTCTGCCAGCTTACTATTCGAGTCTATAACATAAGGCACATTATAATTCATTTCCGCAGCATGTTGCTTCATTTCCTCCATGCTATCGTCGCCTTGGCGTTTCTTTTCATTACTGTTAACCAAAACCATTCCGATGTTTGACTCTGCAGTAATCTCGCCTAATTCAGGGTATTGATCTTCCCAAGCTAGCACAAAAGGACATGTGTTGCAACTGAAAATAACAAGCAGGCCTTTTTCTTTTTTAAGCGAATTCAAGGTTTGCTCATCACCTTTTAAATCTGCCATCGGCAAATCCTCCATTGGTGCCTTTTTTCCTAATGATAAAACTTCATTTGGCTTAAATGCCGAAAAGGAAGCCACAATAGCCAATACCAAAATAGCGGTCTCTATAATTCTTTTCATATCCCCCCAGATTTTAAAAATTAATACTGCGTCTCCGTACTTTAAGGCTGGATATATAGCTGTTTACTATCGTTAAATAGAGTTATTCCTCAGAAAACTCAGACAAAAAATAAATAACTATTTGAGATTTAAAATCTCCCCCTCCCGTTAAAAATGTACTAATGACACTTTAAGAACGGCAATAACGTAAAATTGTTTTAGGTGAGAAAGATAATTTTAACTTAACATACCCTTAGTTTAGGGAAGTTTTTAACAATGGCCGATTTAATGATTCTTTTAAAGCCGAACACGAATACCGGGACCGATTAGAAAAAAGCCTTTTTGTTGCTTAAGCAGATAGCCATAACCCACGTAAATGGGGAAGCTAAGACGGTTTTCGCTAGAAGTAGGATAGAGAGAACCCAAGAATACCAAACCCACATCACGGTTACCACTATTTTCAGAAAAGTTAAAAGCATCTAAAGCGATAAAGCCTGCCCCAAGCTTAAAGGGTTGTAGTTTGGCTACTTTCCGCGGGTGGTAAAAGCTCATCTGAGCCATCATAGCGAAGCTTATTCCCCCAAAATTTGAAAAGTCATTTTCACCTGCTTTAAGAATCAGTAATCCAGCGGGAAATGAAACATCAATATTATAGTTGATCTTGCGCTCTAAGTAAATACGCACTTTTTTAGTAAAACCCTCGCCACCGTGCTTGTTCTTATAATGGCTAAACTCCAAATCAATGGTTGCCCATTCTGGCAAATCGTAGGTTTTACTATTGATGATATCGTTCAGATTTAAATCTTCATAACGACAATCTTGCTCGTTGTAAAACTTAAAACGTGGTGAGTTTGAAGCGGGGCAAATAACAATGTTTTCAACCTCCGCCAATTCAATTAAGGCACCATTTTTAGTACTAATCTTAATCTTTAGCTTCAAATACTGTTTGCCATGAAGCCCATCTACTACGTCTATCTTCTTAGAATCGAAAGTAAGCAAGACATCCGCCAAACTCTTATCATAAAAAATAGGTTTTGCCAATTCATTTAGTTGATATCGTTGTAAACCTAAGCGCAGGTCTATAAAGTCGAATGGGCGGGCCTTTTGGTAGTCTTTAAGCTGCAAGGCCTTTCCCAAGCTAGTACCATTCTGAAAGATTTCAATACTGCGAGTTTCTAAATTCATAGGTATCTGCAAGCGGAAATAAGCTTCATTTGCATTTCTCACCAAGGTATCACCCTCTAAGAGAGCGGCTCCATAAAATGTAATGTCACCTAAATGTAAAGACTTGCCCTCCAACTTGAGGGTCAGGCTTTCTCCAGGATAAACTACCGAGCTCTCTTGCCAGTCTTTTCCTTCACGCTGCAGCGAGATGCGGCTTATTTCTGTTTTAGGATTACTATTGAAATTAGTAATAAAGCGAGCTTTATCTCCATCCTTAATAAAGAGGTAGCCTTCCGACTTCCGGTGATAGGCATATAAGCGCAATAAGCAGAGAACCTTATTATTATTGAGCTTGGTTTTAGTAAAAAGTTCCGCAATCAAAGGACCCCCTTTCTCCTCTTGGTTCTCAATGCGATATGTTTTTCCCATCGCCAAAAAAGGATGATCCTCTAATTGTATTTCATAGGCCTTAGTTTGACCAATCTCTAAAATAAGATTTTCCTGTTTTACGTCTAAAAAAGCCAAGCGGCTGGTTTTTACGGTGAACTCATGTTCGATTGTGGGCAAGGCAAAAACCATTCTACTATGAACTACTACCGGCTTATTAGTTGCCATCTTAAAAGCTAAATTCTGTTTCCCTGCCTTGGTTGCAGAAAGGTGTAGCAAGACTCTATTACCTTCTCGCGAAAAGCGATATTTAATTCCTTCACTTTCTTGCCAACGCTGTTCTAAAACTAGGTTATCAGGATTATTGGTGATAATCTCAAAAACTTTTTCTTCCCCAATAAAGAGAATATCGTCTTTAGGGTAAAAGGCAACATAAGTAGGGTGAATTGCTAGGAGGGGCACCTGAAATTGTTGGCTGCCATTTCTGCTGGTAAATTTAAGATGGAGGAAATCACTATTGTTTAAATCTCGAAAGCGGATTTTATACTGCGAGCCGCTATCGCTAATGAGGCTATCTACCACGCTGTAATCGCTACTACCCATCAGGCGAAAGCCTTTTTTGCCCGGAATAGATTGATAAGAAACTAGGGCAAAAGCAAAGGCATCCTCATACTTAAACATTAAGAAGTTTTGTTTCTTAAAGCGCTTCTGATCTTGAGGCCAGCGATACTCATTGGTATCTATGGCCAACTGCAAGTCTTTAATAAATACAGAAGGGGACTGTCCTAATAGAACAGTCCCCCACATGAATAAAATTATATATGCTATTAATTTCCCCATCTTGCTTTACTTAGCACAAAGGAAAAAAATTGCCGTGACTATAAAGGAATATTTCCGTGCTTCTTCTTCGGCATGCTGTCTACTTTATTCTCCAACATTTTAAAAGCCTTTATTAATTTCTGACGGGTTTCATCGGGGCGAATCACTTGATCTACATAACCACGGGCGGCTGCACGATAAGGATTGGCAAAAATTTCGGCGTACTCGGCCTCCTTCTCGGCCAATTTCGCTGTGGGGTCGGCTGCTGCTTTAATTTCCTTACGGAAGATGATTTCTGCGGCTCCTTTTGCTCCCATAACTGCAATTTCTGCAGAAGGCCAAGCGTAGTTCATATCAGCACCAATATGTTTAGAGTTCATCACATCATAAGCACCGCCGTAGGCTTTGCGGGTAATAACTGTAATACGTGGCACTGTAGCTTCACTAAAGGCATAAAGTAATTTCGCTCCATTGGTAATAATGGCGTTCCATTCTTGGTCGGTACCGGGTAAGAATCCAGGCACATCTTCAAAGACCAATAATGGAATATTAAAGCTGTCGCAGAAGCGTACAAAGCGCGCTGCTTTCGCAGAAGAGTCAATATCAAGCACCCCTGCTAAATAAGCGGGTTGATTGGCGACGATACCGATACTCTTACCCGCTAAACGAGCAAAACCGACTACAATATTTTGAGCAAAATCTTTATGAACTTCTAAAAAGCTTTCTTTATCAACCGTGCCATCAATTACTTCTCGAATATCGTAAGGTTGGTTAGGATTATCGGGAATGATATTGTTTAGCTCCTCGCGGCTTTCGTCGCCCGCCTCGTAAGGAATAGATGGCGCATCTTCTTCGCAATTTTGGGGCACATAGCTTAAAAGCTGACGGAAACCATTGATACAAGCAAGCTCGTTGGCGTAGGTGAAATGCGTTACCCCAGACTTAGCACTGTGGGCAGAAGCACCGCCTAGTTCTTCTGCGGTAACCTCTTCGTGGGTAACCGTCTTTACCACATTAGGGCCGGTTACAAACATATAGCTAGTACCTTCTACCATCCCGATGAAATCGGTTAGGGCGGGCGAATAAACTGCTCCTCCCGCGCAAGGCCCCATTATTGCAGAAAACTGAGGAATAACCCCACTCGCTCTGGTGTTTCGATAAAATATATCGGCGTAGCCGCCTAAAGAAACTACCCCTTCTTGAATACGAGCACCACCCGAATCATTTAAACCAATAACTGGAGCGCCGTTCTTCATCGCAAGGTCCATTACTTGACAGATTTTCTCAGCATGCGCTTCGGCCAAGGAGCCACCTAATACGGTAAAATCTTGTGCAAAAACATATACTAAGCGGCCCTCAATGGTTCCAAAACCAGTAACCACACCGTCTCCTAAAATCTTTTGTTTATCTAAACCAAAATCTACCGATCGATGCATTACCATCATACCGGTTTCCTCAAAACTTCCTTCGTCTAATAAAAAATGTACGCGTTCGCGGGCTGTTAACTTGCCTTTGGCGTGCTGCGCGGCGATACGCTTCTCTCCACCACCTTTTTGAGCTTCAGCCAATTTAGCTTCTAAAAGCTCCATTTTATCTTGCATGTTAGACATGGTAATCTTATTTATTTTGGTTTTTAAAAACACCGCAAAATACTAAACACGCCTTAGAAGAAAGCTAACAAATGTTAGCTTTTTTGGATAAAGACTAAGGAGTACGCGGCGGGGCAAGCAGCAGGCTAAACTATTCTCAGTCCCTTAGCTGCCCTATAAAAACCGATAGCCAAAAAAAAATGGCTGGAAAATATTCCAGCCATTTCATCTTAATCTTCTATCCGGTTAGTTTCCGGATGTTCTCTTTTAGCTCGCTGTCTTTGCACCCGTTTTTTAAATTGCTTTTGAAAGATTTCAAACTGCTCGGGGCTTAAGATTGATTTCATTTTCTCCAGCATTTGTTGGCGCTCGGCTTGCATGCGTTTGCGCTCTGCCATTTTCTTTTCTTGCTGCTCTAGCAATAAAGGGGCGATTTGCTTTTGTTGCTCTGCACTTAAGTCCAATTTCTCCGTCATCTTAAGCATTATTTTATCAACTCGCTCTTGCGGGTTTACATCTTTAAATCGCTCTTGTGGATGCTGAGCAAAGCTGGGAATCGCAAATAATAAGGAAAGGCTTAAAGCACACACTAACTTTTTCATAATTCTAATTTTTATTCTACCCTTAGAATGCTGAAAGGAGTATTCGTTTAAAAGAGCAATGTGCTTTAACTTTTCTTTAGCTTTATAAGTCTACCTCACGTAAAGAGAGCTTGACCTCTTTGAAATCTTCCGGTCTTTCAATAACCTTCATCAATTTTGTTGCAACGGTGCTAGCCGAACTTAGTTCATCGTTTTGCTTATATCCTACAAAACGCTCTACGTCAGGAAAGTCATTTTTATCTAAGCGGCGAATTTCACCCTGCATTTCGGTATCAACTATTCCCGGTGCGATGGCATAGGCGCGTAAATCTGGATGATCTAAAGCCATTACCTCGGTAAAAATATCAATGGCTGCTTTACTGGCGCAATAAGTACTCCACCCTTTAATCGGATAGGATCCTGCCCCAGAAGAGATATTAATTATCACTTTTTCCGCACCGCAAGAATTCAAATGGTCTAAAAATAATTGACTTAAAATAGTAGGGGCGGTTACATTAATTCGATAAGTTCTATCCACGCGATCGGGATCTAAGTTCGCAACCGCTTTTACATGTCCGAGCGTTCCTGCATTGTTCACCAAAACAACTTTTTCCACATTTTTCGGACATTCAAAACCAATCGTATGGTATGCATCTAAGTCTGCCAAATCGATACTTATATGCCGATAATTTGGGTGTTCTATAGTATGCCTGCGGCTAAAGCCTGTTACTAAATGCCCATCAGCCAAAGCTCTTTCGGCTAGAGCCTTACCAATACCCGAACTAGTGCCGGTGATAAAAAATTTAATCATGATTATTAAGTTAATGCTTGTTTTAAGTCTGATAATAAATCGGCTTCGTCTTCAATGCCAACACTCAGTCGGATTAAGCCCTCGCTAATCCCGGTTTTTTCTCTTTCCGCGGCGGGGATACTTGCGTGAGTCATGCTCGCTGGGTGTCCCGCTAAAGATTCTACTCCACCTAAAGATTCCGCTAGGGTAAAAAGCTGTAAGTTGGATAAAACTCTAAAGGCTGCTTCGCGGGAATCCTCTTTCAGTTTAAAACTTACCATTCCCCCAAAGTCTTTCATCTGCCTTTGAGCGATAGTAAAGTTAGGATGATTCTCAAAACCAGGCCAATACACCGCCGCTACTTTAGGATGTTTAGCTAAGAAATGTGCCACCGCCCTGCCATTTTCACTGTGCCGCGCCATTCGTATATGCAAAGTTTTAATTCCTCTTAAGGTTAGAAAAGCATCCATAGGTCCGCAAACAGCTCCGGTAGAATTTTGAATATAATAGAGACGATCTGCCAGCGCTTTATCCTTTAGGGACAAAGTACCAATTACCAAATCGCTATGCCCACCAAGGTATTTAGTGCCACTATTCATTACTATATCAGCCCCCAGCTTAATAGGCTGTTGGAGGTAAGCCGTTGCAAAAGTATTGTCGACCACCAAAAGCACCCCTGCCTTTTTTGCTAAGTCGCTAATGGCTTTGATATCAATAATGTTCATCATGGGGTTGGTAGGGGTTTCCACCCAGATGAGTTTTGTTTTGGCACTGAGGTGCTTCGCAAGCTCGCTTGCTTCACCCATGGGAACAAAATGAAACTTAATGCCATAGCGCTCAAAAGTGCCCGTGAAAAGCCGATAACTTCCACCGTATAAATCATTGGTCGAAATCACCTCATCTCCCGGGCTTAATAGTTTTAATACGGCATCAATGGCAGCAAGTCCACTGCCGAAAGCCAATCCATAATTGCCGCCCTCAATGCTAGCAATTGATTTCTCTAAAGCATGACGAGTAGGATTAGCACTACGCGAATACTCATAGCCTTTATGCTCTCCGGGCGCTGTTTGCGCATAAGTAGAAGTTTGAAAAATAGGCGGCATCACGGCACCGGTGGATGCCTCTGCAGACTGACCGCCGTGGATAGTGAGCGAGTTAAAACTTAATTTCTTTTTAGTCAAGCTTGATGATTTTAAAAACGATGGTAAACAAAAGTATACATTCCCTTCAGCCTATTTTTAAGCACTACAAAAGACGAAGGATAAGAAATAAAGTGCACAATAAAATCCTCTTCAAAAAAAATACAATTAACTACCTTCGCAAATCTCAAATAAAACAAACATAAATATGAAAAGACTAATGAGTTTCTTCTTAGCGCTAGCCTTGGCTTTACCAGCGCTAGCCAATGAAGGAATGTGGTTGCCCCTATTATTAGGCCGCAATTATGCCGACATGCAAGCGAATGGATTGCAGCTTACCCCAGAAGAGATTTATGACGTGAATAACGGTAGCTTGAAAGATGCTATTGTTTCATTCGGCGGTTTCTGTACTGGTGAGATCATTTCTTCTAAAGGACTGATTTTAACCAATCACCACTGTGGCTTTGGTCAAATCCAATCTCACTCTAGCACTGAAAATGATTATTTAACCGACGGATTTTGGGCCTACAATATGGAAGAAGAGCTTCCGAATGAAGGTTTGTTTGTTCGCTTTTTGGTGCGCATGGAAGATGTTACCAATAAGGTAATGACCGAGCTAAACGATGAAATGACGGAGGCCGAGCGCAACGAAGCTATTGCTGCCATCGGTAAAAAACTAGCGGCTGAAGCTACTGACGGCTCTCACTACGACGCGAATGTGAAAAGCTTTTTCCACGGCAATGAATTTTATCTTTTCGTTTACGAAACTTTCAACGATGTACGTTTAGTTGGCGCTCCACCTTCTGCCGTAGGTAAATTTGGTGGCGATACTGATAACTGGATGTGGCCTCGTCAAACTGGAGACTTCTCTATGTTCCGCGTTTACAGTGGTCCCGATGGTATGCCAGCAGAGTATTCTGAAGATAATATTCCTTTAAAACCTAAGCATCACCTACCAGTTTCCTTAGATGGGGTTGCTGATGGCGACTTTACAATGGTAATGGGCTATCCGGGTAGCACCGATCGCTACTTAAGCAGCTATGGTGTTAAACAGGCCGTAGACTTATACGGACCAGCGGTAGTGCGTGTGCGTGACCTCAAATTAGAGGTAATGAAAAAGTACATGAGTGCTGACGCCACCACCCGCATTCAGTATGCTTCAAAATATGCTCGTGTTTCAAATTATTGGAAATACTATATCGGCCAAACGGCACAACTACAAAGCAATGGCGTATTCGATAAAAAGAAGGCCATTGAAGATAAGTTTAGCACTTGGGTAAACCAAGATCCAAAACGAAAGGCAAAATACGGCGAAGTGTTAAACATGTTTGACGAAGCCTACAAAGCCACCGATGCTGGCATTACTGCCAAGGTATATGCTCGTGAAGCTGGTATTTCTGGTCCCGAAATAGCTTTGCAAGCCCTGCGCTTTAACCGTACTATGCAGGCTTATTTCGCTGCTGCAGAAAAGGCCGAAGAAGCTGAAGGAGAGGAAAAAGAAACCATGGAGAAACGCATGGAGTCTGTATTAGCTGCTCTTAAAGCTTCCGCTGATGAGTTCTACAAAGATTATAACGTTGCTTTAGACGAAGAGATGACAGCAGAACTATTAGCTCTTTATGTTAAAGATATTCCCGCAGATCAATTACCTGCTATTGTACTAGAAATTGCCGAAGATAGCGACGGAGATTTTGCAGAGTGGGCAGAAGATGCTTTCTCTGAGACCATTCTACGCAGCAAAGAAGCGATGATGGAATATCTTGAAAAGCCTAAAGCTAAAACCCTTAAAAAAGATCCAGCAATTCAACTAGGTGAAGGCTTATATGAGGCTTATATGGCTAGCAATAATGATGAGGGCAGCGGTGATAAACTAGACAAAGCTTACCGCTTATTTACCGCAGGCTTACGCGAGATGAATGCCGATGTAAACTACTACCCCGATGCAAACAGCACCATGCGTTTAACCTATGGTACCGTAGGTAGCTATTCTGCCCGTGATGCGGTTCATTACGATTACTACACCACCGCACAGGGTATCTTAGAGAAAAAGAATAATGATGATCCTGAGTTTGTTGTTCCTGCGAAATTAGAAGAGCTGATCAGACAGAAAAACTACGGTCGCTATGCCAATGCTGACGGCGAATTACCCGTGTGCTTTATTCACAATACGGATATTACTGGTGGTAATTCTGGTAGCCCGGTAATTAACGGTAAAGGACATTTAGTAGGTACTGCTTTTGACGGAAACTGGGAAGCCATGAGTGGAGATATCTACTTTGAACCTGAAATCCAGCGTACCATTTCTGTAGATGTTCGTTATACCCTCTTCATCATTGAAAAATATGCCGGAGCCCATAACCTCATCAAGGAAATGACTATTATTCACGAAACCAAAGAGCCTAGCGCTAAAACCAAAGCTTTAATGGAGGCTAAAAAAGAAGAAGCTAAAACTTCTAAAATGTAAGGCCAATCTCATAAGTTTATGAATAGAAGCTGCTTGAAGTGATTCAAGCAGCTTTTTTTATTTCTATTAGGCTGCCATCTGGCCTAAATTAAGGGAGATAAAAAATTAATTAGTATTTTCAGCCAGTGTACCAGCTTATGAAAAAAATCAATTTTGTTCTTGTTCTCCTTTTCAGCCTAGTCATGCTCGCTTGTAATCAAAGTGATCTTAGCTCCTCTCAATCACGCCGACCTAAAACAGAGCTTGATGGCCCCATTGTAGAAAGGGACCTAAAGCAGATAGCTGAAGAAGGTAAACTTAGAGCCATAATGATTTACAGCTCTACCTCCTATTTTCTGTATCGCGGAGAAGCTATGGGCCTGGAGTATGAATTGGTAAAACGCTTGGCCGATCATTTAGGACTAGAGCTAGAAATAGTCTTGGCCTCTAATATCGACGAGGTTTTTGACCTTCTCAATCGTGGAGAAGGCGATATAATTGCGCATGGCTTAACCATTACTGAACCACGTAAAGAATTAATCGACTTTACCGACTACCTCTACACAACCCACCAAGCTCTAGTACAGCGTAAACCAAGCAATTGGCGAAAACTTCCGCGACATAAGATCTCTAAATATTTAGTGAAGGATGTGATTGAACTGATTGACGATACCGTTCACTTGCATCGCAAGTCCTCCTATTATGAACGCATGCTAAACTTACAAGAAGAAGTGGGCGGTACCATTCACCTCGATACGGTATTGGGTAATCACAATATTGAAGACCTCATAAAAATGGTGGTTGAAGGGAAAATAAAGTACACTGTTTCAGACTATAATTTAGCCTCCATCAATCAAACCTATTATCCCATTTTAGATGTAGAAACACCGATTAGTCTGTCGCAAAGAATAGCTTGGGGCGTTCGAAATAATGGTCCCGAATTTTTAAACAGGGTAAACCAATGGGTTAACTCTATTCGCAAAACCGACGTCTATCATTTTATATACGACAAGTACTATGTCCATAAAAAATCTTATCGCCGCCGAGTTGAGAGCGAGTTTTTTGGTAAAAATAGCGGTCAAATCAGCCCCTTCGATTCCACTATTCAAAAATACTCAGACAGTTTAGCTTGGGACTGGCGCTTGGTAAGCTCCTTAGTTTATCAAGAATCGCGCTTCGATCCGCGGGCGACCTCTTGGGCTGGAGCAGGCGGTTTAATGCAAGTAATGCCCAGTACGGCTAACGAACTAGGTTTAAACGACGTCTATAACCCTGAGCAAAATTTAGAAGCAGGGACGCGTTACCTAAAAGAGATATGGTCAAAATTCGATAATATACCCGACTCTACCCAAAGAATTAAATTCACTCTCGCCTCTTATAATTGCGGCTACGGACACCTATTAGACGCACAAAGGCTAGCATCCAAAGATGGTAAGGACTCTTTGGTATATGATAAAAACGTGGCACCTTGGCTTCGAAAAATGGGGGAATACCGCTATTATAGCGATCCTTTAGTACGCTATGGCCCAGTAAGAGGTGAAGAACCTTTTCGTTATGTAAGAGACATCTTTCTACGCTACGAGCATTATAAAAGACTTATTCCCGTGGATCCGACCACCGCCAACACGGGGGAAAACCTAAGTCTTCCCAATTAAAAATATCCGAAATTTAGAACGTAATTTAGCCACAAAATATATTGACTCCCTTTCTTATACATGAAGGAAAGCATTACTCTGGCTGGCGAGGAACTTTGGTTATTAGCACAAAAAGCTATCTATTGGCCCCAAGAAAGAACTCTTTTTATCGCTGATACGCACTTTGGGAAAATTGGACACTTTCGTAAAGAGGGTTTAGCCATTCCGGCCAAAGCCCAAAAAAATAATTATCAAAGACTATTTGATCTTCTTCTGCAGGTCCAACCTAAAAAACTTTATTTCTTAGGTGATCTTTTCCATTCTAAAATGAATACCGAATGGCAAAGCTTCAAAGAAACCATCGCCCGCTTTCCGAATTGTGAGTTTCACTTAATTAGTGGAAATCACGATATCCTACGAACGGTAAATTATCAAGAAGCGCAACTGCATTGCCATTTAGAAAGCATCGCTCTTGGGCCCTTTTGGTTAAGTCACGAACCCGAGGAAGCGCCAGAACCGCTTTACAATTTATGTGGACATATCCATCCTGGGGTTAATTTAAAAGGCATGGGGAAGCAGAGCTTGCGTCTGCCTTGTTTTTTCTTTGAGAAAAAGAGTGGGATTCTACCAGCCTTCGGCGATTTCACCGGCTTGTACACCATGAAGGTGAAAGCGCAAAATAAAGTCTATTTGGTAGTAGAAGGTAAGGTTATTGATGCCCACGGGCTGGGGCTGAGTGATTAAGTAACGCTGATTTTAGGAGATCACACGTAATTTATCATCTCTCGAGTCTTCTTCCATATAAAGAAGTAAACCCTGCCACTTCTTAATCGCGTCTTTTAAGGTTTTTGCACTAAATGGCTTGGGAATAAAATCATTCATACCCGCCTCAATACATCTTTTTTGATCCGCTACCTCAGCGTTTGCGGTTACTGCAATAATAATAGGACGTTCTGGCTGATCTTTAACGATGCGCTTGGTGGCCTCAATACCATCCATCTTAGGCATCTGAACATCCATAAAAATAATTTGATAGCGCTTAGTTAGAGCCATCTCCCATGCTTCTAAACCATTATTAGCAATATCAACCTCATAACCCATGGTCTTCATAATCATAACCAATAGCTTTTGGTTAATGGGGTTATCCTCTGCATAAAGAATTTTTAAGCCTTCAATCTTATCTTTATACTCATCTTTTAACTCTTGTGCGTGTTTGGTGAGGTTTAGGCGTGGCGTTTTTAATACAAACTCACAAGTAACCGTAGTACCGTGTCCATACTCACTATCTATCCAAAGCTCGCCTCCCATTAACTCTATAATATTTGAGGAAATGGTAAGACCTAATCCGGTTCCACCATGACTGCGAGTATTACCTTCATTACCTTGGTTAAAAGCTTTTACCACTTTTTCTAAGTCTTCAGACTTAATTCCTGTACCAGTATCTTGAACAACTAACTTGAGGTTTACTAAATTTCCTTCTACACTTTGCATTTGCATAGAAAAGTTAATATTACCCTTTTCAGTAAACTTGAAAGCATTGTTTAATAGGTGGTAGAGAACTTGACCTAAGCGATCGGGATCACCTGCCAGCTCTTCCGGGATATTCTCATCGTAGTTCATCTTAAAGTTGATAACACTACTATCCTTGGCATCCGCTTGCTCTATGGCTTTGTTAACTACATCTCTAAGGTCAAACTTGCGGCTTTCTAATTTCAAAGAGCCCGAATCAATAGCCGAAAAATTGAGCAGATCCATCAGGAGATTATTCAACTGCTCACTGTTTTTACGAATGGTCTCCAATTTAGACTGTTGATCTGCATCTAATTTAGATCGAGACAAAAACTCAGTCATACCCATAATGGCATTCATCGGAGTTTTTAATTCATGACTCACTGAGTTCATAAAGTTCTGCTGGCTAACAACGGCACTTTCACTTTGGGTAATGTGCATACGCATGTTATAGCCAAAACGCTGACTAAGAGCGATGGTTTGCGCTATGATGAAAACGATATAACCAAAAAATGAAATGAAGAGGTTGCCGGTGCCAAATCCAAAAAATGCAGACATTTTAATAAACATGACTCCAATTAATGCCAATACCGCAATAGTGGTAAACCAGCTCATGCTATGACTTAAGCGGATGGAGCGCAAATAAAAAGAAGTAGTTACTAAAAAGGCTAAGGCTACAAAGAGTAGGTAGTAGTCAATAAAGGCAGTAAATGTTTCTGGAGGAAGCATTACCATCAATGCCATAATCAATGAAGTAGCACCAATGGTATGAAATAACCATTCAGGAGCACGTCTTTCAATTAAATTCTTGTAGAAATAGGTAAAGAAAATAACACTAAGGAAAAGACTAAGGTATTCCAACCGAATGGTTAAATACCAGCTTAAATTTCCAAAAACTTCGTGGAGAATATAAGTATCGGTGCCTACAATACGATACATATAGGTTAAAGCGAAAAGACCAAAGAAAAGAAAGGCAAAATCTAATTTTTGAAAATAGTACACGATCAGCGAGAAAACGGCAGAAATTAAAAGTGTACCTGCAATAAAGAGTGAACCACTAATGGCCATGTTTTTATAAAACCCAATGGTCTCAGCTTCTCCTAAACTAATGGGAGCAACGGCACCACCTTTATGATGTTCGAAGTTAGAGATATGAATCACCAAACGATTAGAGCCTTTCTTTAAACTGATGTTTGCAACTTTGGGCAACCAATAAGGCTCGGAGCTAACAATATCTTGGCCAACCTTTCCATTTTTAGCGATTAGATCTCCGTTTAAGTACAGAGCATAGGCCGAATAAAATTCTGGTACTCGTAAGGCTAACTTATCCGTGGCTTGCGAGCTATTTATGTTTAACTCATAACTGGCAAAACCTTTAGCATGAAATGAATTGCGCAGAGAAGGTATGTCCGACCAATTTTTTTCAAAGTCTCGAAATACGGGAAGCTCATTTGCGATTGGCTGTTTCTCTGGACTAACAAACTCTTGCCAGTAAAAGCGCCAGCGCCCATCTAAGTCTATAACTTCAGGATCCGAAAAATAAGAGTCCGACAATACTACTTCCGCATTTATCACCTGAGTTCCTTGACCTGTGAAGGGTAAAAGGAATAAGGATAAAAATAAATATGTGAAAATAGACTTCTTCAATTTTTCTCTTTAAGCAACATATACGGAAAGCAATTACAGTACCAATAGTCAAAACCCTAATAATCAATTAGGTAAATATATCTTTGAACCGATATATTTCCAAGACAGGGATAATTTTTCCCCAATCGGGAAACATCTTAATGCTTTTCCAATTTGGGAATAAAGATGCTGATTTTTTCGCGAACAGAAAAATTAGTAGAAACCACCCACTTTGCGTTGAATGGAATCATTTACACCCAGTGGTAAAGCTTTTGGTTGCTGACCAAGCTTCGAGGTATCGCTTAAAGCCTCCATAAAGCTAATAATAGCATCAATTTCCTGTTCGCTTAGTCCTAAAGAATCGGCACTCAGCGTTTGATGCGGCAGATCCAAACCCTTACCCAGTCCACCACCATCATTATAAAAGTCCATCACCTCCTTCAAGCTATGGTAACTTCCGTTATGAAAGTATGGCGCGCTCAAAGCGACATTACGGATACTAACAGTTTTAAACGAGTTTTTGTAAAAAGGTGCTTCATAATTTGGAACTCCCGCGGCATAGCGACCCAGGTCATCGTCTAAGACTAAAGAGTCTGGACCTTCTAAAACCCCTAAAACCTCAGACTCACTTTCCTCGAATAAAGGTGGAACTAAACCACTAAAGCTTGGCGCGAAGTGACAGGTTGCACAATTGGCTTTCCCCATAAACAAATTGAATCCTTTTATAACCCCTGGCTCTAAAGCTTGTTCCTCCCCTCTTAGATAGCGGTCTATTGGACTATTAAAAGAGTTTAAGTCTGATAGATAAGCAATTAATGCTCTAGATAGCGTCTGTCTACTTATTTGCCCCTGATACTCTGGAAAGCTTAGCGCAAAGCGTTCTCGATATTCTGGAATGGCCTCCAGCCGTTTAAAAATCGTTTTATAGTTTGAAGCAAACTCATCCTTATTAAAAATAACATGCTCAATTTGGCTTTCCATGCGATCTGCTCGAAGGTCATAAAAAAACCTTTCCGTATATATTGCATTTAACAAACTGGGAGCATTGCGTTTAATATGCGACTCACCACCTGTGGCTAAGCTAGTGGACAATCCATCGGTAAAAGCCAAGTCTGGCTTATGACAAGAAGCACAGGACCTATCGAGGTTTCCACTTAAAATCGGATCGAAAAATAAAAGCCTACCTAATTCCGCAGCTTCCCTCTTTTTCTCTTTTATCCCTGTAAAAAAGGCTGGATTAAAAAAGTTTGAACTAAAAATTGAACGCGAATGATAATTAAAAGCCAGCTCGCCTTGGTACACCTCAGCGGCAAACTCGTAAGCTAAATGTTTATGTAAATCATACAAGCTAGCATATAGTGGCTCTACGAAAAGCTTAATGAAGTTTAGCCGATCCATCTCTGCAAAACTGGAGACATTACTTAAAAAATCTTCACCTTCTAGCCATAGCTTATTGATTCGAGCTGCTAAGACCTTATCAGAGCATACTTCGGTGTATGCGAGAGACATCTCCCTCAAGCTTTGCCAAGCTGCTACACTTTCAGCCATATTCTCGCGACCAGCTGGTGTATCAAATCCCGTAATCCCCAAAGACATGATGCGAATTAAGCCCAATCGCATGGCTTCAAAAACCTGACGATTCGTGATTTTCAAATATTGGAAACTGCGGGTAGTTTGCCCTAACTGAAAGTGAAACTGATTAGATAGCTTACGAAAATTACCAATTTCAAACTCTTCTGCGCAAGCAAAAAGCTGCTCCTCCATTATTTGTAAACCTTTGGGCTCTAATATTATTAAGCGTGGTGCATTGCGCTCAACTTTGGGTAAGGGCGCCCCATTGAGGTAGTCATTAAAATCTTGAGGTTGGAGATAAGAGGTGAGTGCCTCTATGCTTTTAAATTGTATTCGAATTTGCAAAAACTGCTTTTGCAAGTCAGTTTGATTCCAATTGGCTTGAGATGCTTTAGTTTTAAAAACGCCAAAGGCGGCTTCAAAGCTTTGCACTTCACTTAAAAAATTCTTTTGAATGGCTTTGGCCGGGTTTGGCTTCTCGCGATAAGCAGAACTAAAAATTGCAAACAAGATAAGAATGAGTATCGAAAATTTAGGCTTTTGCATCACAGTATGGTTTTCAATAGAAAGACACCGTACTACCCAAAAAGGTATCGGCTTGCCTTAAAAAAAGAGAGGCCGTCTTACGAAAAGACAGCCTCCACTTTCTCCTTTATGCAGATTACTTAACTAAAAGTTTTTGTGTTTGTCCAGTCGTGTTTTGAACATAGTAAACGCCTGGCTTTAAGTAACTAATATCAATATTAGTTACATCGTAGTAGACCTTCATTCGCTTACCTTCCACATTATAAATGGCAATGTCGTTGCGAGTTTTAAAGTACAAAGTGCGGGTAGCAGGATTAGGATACATTTCAAAAGCTCCTTCTTCAAAAGCTTGCTCCTCCATGCCGATAGTCACCTGATCCCAGCCAGTAATAGCAATAGTAAGTGAATTGTTAAAGGGAAAAGGGTTGGAGCTACTTGGGTGTTGTACGTTAAATAAGATGGTTTTACCATCATCAGTCCCAATTGCACCCGTAATTTCGGCGCCCACTGGAACCACCGCAATGCGCACTAAGTCGTTTAAACTAGGCTTAGCAATACTCATGTCCAACATAAATAGCTCGCAAGTACGATTAGCAATTCCGGCTGGCGTTCTTCCTTTTGAGGTGCCATTCAAATCTTCATTAATCAGCATATAATCTTTGCCATTAATAGTAATTTTATTCAAACCATCAGGGTTTGATAAATGCTTATCTGGATAAGAGCTGGTACTGGGATCTACCGAAAAGTAAGGGCCACCTTCTAGAAATACAGAAGTTTGATTGGTCGCAGGGTCATACATCATTACTCGGCCGTAGTAATCCCAATACTGGCTGCTGTCTGGACTAATCGCAGTACCAAATTCAAGACTTTGTTCTGCGGCTCGGTCTAAGTGATGAGGAGCAAATACGGCACCCGCTGCTTTTTCATCGGCCCAGCTATTGGCTGGATTATCTCTACCCGTTTCCGTGAAATATACTTTTCCGCCAATTTCCGTTACCCATTCAATACGGTTAAACATACTAGCACCCAAGGCCACTGCCTCGTCGCTGAAGTTTAACATTTTATTGATATCTGTATTATCTATTTCAAGCCACTTAGAACCGTTACCGTCATGCTTATAAACATAGGTGGTTCCTTGGGTGAAATCTCCAGCTGTACTTGCTACAAACTTTGTGAAAAAACCAGGGGTGGCATCAGCTCCTAAGTAAACAGTTTTATTATCTGGCATTACCGCTCCCCCTTCAAAAGGTTGGCGACCCCAATTATACTGCTTACGCAGCGCTTGTGCTTCTCTCGGGTCAATTTCTACCATATAGTTATAGTTTTGATACTTCTTAATTGACTCACCATTAAAGCCCGGGAAACCTTCACTTACAGGACTAGTAGCGGTTCCTGTCCCAATAGTAAACATGCCTGTATCACGATCTGCTAAATCAGAATTTGAGCCTCTCCACCATTCTTCTGCCGTCCAAATTCGTCCGTCGGGCGCAGTGATACCGCCGCAGTTCATTCCAGTTTCACCTACTGTATTTGCGAAATCAACTGCAAAATACTTTCCTTGGCGACCATCACTTAAAGTCTGATCTACTACGATTAGAGAATCTGTGGCAGGGTCGCGACGAACTTTAAAAACGCTCATTCCACCACCATCGCCGATGGAGTCGTTAGCAACTACCATTTCGTGATTTACTGAAATCCATCCTAAATCATTTCCTGAGTTATCTGGAGTAAAGCCGATAAAGTCATGCCACTGCTTAGCCAAGGCTTCTCCTGCCGCATTTCCGTAGGTGGCGGTGGTTTGTACTTTGTGATGCCCACCAATAAACAAATATTGGGTAATTAAAGGAGAGGGCGGTACAACAACAGTGCTTGGCTCCCAGTTGCTAAGGTCTATTTCTGGATTAAAAGAGGTCTGCGCTTGAGCACAAAAAAATGCTAAACTAAGACCTAAGAAGAATAATGATTTTTTCATGGTAAAGATTCTTATTGGTTTTTCGATGTGCAAATTTTCATTGTGGATGTTAATCGAAAAGTCATTATGCTTTATCCTTAGGTTTCCATTTTCACCGCTCTTAACATTAGACTAAGGCAGGGTTAATGGAAGCTATTTGAGGATTAGCTCATTTTTACCTAAAGTTTAAAGCCTCCTTCTTAAAATGAGCTAGTTAAGCTTAACTCTAGTATTAGCTCAGCATTAAGCGCTGGTTTGGCAAGCATTCTCTTTACCTTTGTCAATTCTTGCGAAAGCATTTTTGTAAACCCTGAAATTTAGCCCCTTAAGAACTTATTTTTAACAAGGCTTTAACGCGTATTTCGCGGTGTTTGCCACAAATTCGCAGGACTGTTAAAAACCCGATTCCAAACCGATTTAAAGGAGACTATATGGAAACAAGTCAAAGCTCAGTGGATATTAGAGCATTGAACGAGAAAATTGAAAAGGAGAGCGCCTTTGTTGACCTTTTAATGATGGAGCTAAACAAGTCCATTATCGGTCAAAAAACCATGCTGGAAAGATTACTAATTGCTTTATTGGGAAATGGTCATATTCTTTTAGAAGGTGTACCAGGCTTAGCCAAAACGCTAGCCATCAAATCACTATCGGAAGCCATTGAAGCAGATTACAGCCGCATTCAGTTTACCCCCGACCTTTTACCAAGTGATGTTGTGGGTACTCAGATTTACAACATGAAGGACAATGAGTTCGCTATTAAGAAGGGACCCATTTTCGCAAACTTCGTACTGGCAGATGAAATAAACCGAGCGCCCGCTAAAGTGCAAAGTGCTTTACTAGAGGCCATGCAGGAGCGGCAGGTAACCATCGGTGAAAAAACCTATCCTTTACCCAAACCCTTTTTAGTTTTGGCCACCCAAAACCCTGTAGAGCAAGAGGGAACCTACCCTTTACCCGAAGCTCAAAGCGATCGCTTCATGCTAAAAACGGTTATCACCTATCCAAAACAGGAGGAGGAGCGCCTTATTATGCGACAAAACCTCAGCGGTAGCCAAGAAAAAATAAAACCCGTGGTTAGCCTCAACACCATTTTAAAAGCACGGGAAGTGGTAAAAGAGGTTTACATGGATGAAAAAATAGAGAAGTACATTCTTGATATTGTTTTCGCAACGCGGAAGCCGGAAGAATTTCGCTTGCCTTCTTTAAAGCCTTTAATAGAGTTTGGTGCCTCTCCGCGTGGAAGTATTGCTCTAGCTAATGCGGCCAAAGTGCAGGCCTTTATAAGGCGTCGTGGCTACGTAATTCCAGAAGATGTTCGAGCGGTAGTGCAAGATGTTTTGCGCCATCGTATTGGTATTACTTACGAGGCCGAAGCCGAAAATGTAAGCAGCGTTGACATCATCAATCAGATTATTGATAACGTCGACGTACCATAATTCCAATTCAAGAATAAGTCTAAAATTTTCCTAAAAGCCTTTTAGCGCCGAATGGATACGCAAAAACTTCTTAAAAAAGTACGCCGAATTGAAATTAAGACCCGAAGATTGAGCAATCATATCTTCTCGGGAGAATACCACAGTAGCTTTAAGGGGCGTGGCATGACCTTTAGCGAAGTACGTGCTTATGAGATTGGTGATGATATTAGAGCGATTGATTGGAATGTTACCGCTAAACTAAACGAACCACACATTAAAGTTTTTGAAGAAGAGCGCGAATTAACCTTAATGCTTTTGGTTGATGTTAGTGGCTCCGAAAACTTCGGCTCCCGCAACCAACTTAAGCGGGAAATGATCACCGAAATATGTGCAACCCTCGCCTTTTCTGCAATTCAAAATAACGATAAGGTAGGCGTGCTATTTTTTAGTGACAAAGTGGAAAAATTCATTCCTCCGGCAAAAGGTAAATCGCACACCCTGCGAATTATCCGCGAATTAATTGAGTTTAAGCCTAAAAGTACCAAAACCAATATTAGCGAAGCACTACGCTTTTTCAGTGCCTTTCAAAAAAGACGTGCTATTGTTTTTGTTTTAAGTGACTTTATGGACACACGTTATCGCGATAGCCTAAAAATAGCCAGTCGTAAGCACGACCTTACGGGGATCCGTATTTTTGATCCGCGAGAAGAAGAGCTTCCTAATTTAGGTTTACTCCCTCTCAAAGATCCTGAATCTGGGAAAACCCATTGGATTAATACATCTTCTTATAAGTTACGCGCCAAATTGCGTAAACGCTTCAATGATTCGAAAGCCTATTACCTAGAGAGTTTTTTAAGAAGCGGATCTGGCGAACTGTCCATTCGCATTGATCAGTCTTATGCTTCGGCGCTATTGGGGTACTTTAAAAAACGTAGCCGATGAAAAAAGTACTTCTCTTTATCGTAAGCCTTTGCAGCGCCTTTGTTTCTGCGCAAAAAACTAGCTTCTCGCTAGAGGCGGATACCAACAGTATTTTAATCGGAGAACAAATTAAGCTTCAACTAGAAGGCGAAATTCCCGCAGGCGCGTCTTACCAATGGCCCATTTTACCCGACACCATTAGTGGTTTATCTTTAATTGAAGCTGGTGAAATTGATAGCCTCCTAAACGCTGATAAACTTATATTAAAGCAAGAGTTAATTATTAGTTCTTTCGATAGCGGAGTGGTTCACCTACCGCGATTGGCTTTAGTTAGCGCCGGCGATAGCGCCTTTAGTCAAGGCTTTTTGATTAGCGTTAATCTAGCGCAAGCACAAGATAAAACTGAACTTTACGATATCAAAGGCCCCAAAGCAGCACCCTTTGATTGGTTAAAATGGTTATACATTAGTCTAGCCATCTTAGGTTTTATTGCATTAGTAGTCTGGTTAATAGTACTATATCGTGCGAAAAAGCAAACACCCACAAAAACAATAATCCCGAGTTTACCACCCGGTGAATGGGCCCTAAAAGAACTTACAGATTTAGAAAAACGCGCCCTTTGGCAGGCCGGCAAACAAAAGCAATACTATTCGGAGTTAATAGATATACTACGCCATTATTTAGAGCGTCAGTACTCTATTAAAGCAATGGAGAGCACAGCCGAAGAGCTGATCGATAAAATTCAAAAACTAAATATTGACGAAGGCCATTTACAAGCTCTCAGTAAAAGTTTACGCCTCAGCATTATGGTGAAATTCGCCAAGCAACAAGCTTTAGAATATGAGAATGAAGAAGCACTAAAGTCGGTGAAGGAATTTGTTTTAAAAAACCAGCAGCATTTAGAAAACAAGGAGGACGAGAATGAGTAATTACGAATTTCAAAACCCCGAATTTTTATGGCTCCTCTTGGTACTAGTGCCGATTCTTGTCTGGTATTACCTGAAAGAAAAAAAGAGCCACCCCGAACTACTATTTCCGGAAACGGAGTTTTTGGCGCATCAAAAAAATAACCGCTGGGCTTGGTTACGCTTACTTTCTCCCTTTTTGCGCTTAGCTGTTATTAGTCTGGTAATTATTGGCTTAGCACGACCGAGAAGCTCACAAGAAAAAAGCCGTAGCCGCGATACCGAAGGAATTGATATTGTAATGGCGGTAGATGTTTCCTCTTCTATGCTAGCGCAAGATTTAAAACCCAATCGTTTAGAAGCGACCAAGGCAGTGGCAGCTAATTTTATAGAAGGGAGGCCAACCGACCGAATTGGATTAGTAGTTTATGCCGGCGAAAGCTATACCCAAACGCCCCTTACAACAGATCATGCCGTTTTGCGTAATGCGCTTTCTGATTTAAAACACGGATTAATTGAAGACGGCACCGCCATTGGCATGGGACTCGCCACCATTGTAAACCGCCTAAAAGAAAGTAAAGCCAAAAGTAAAGTGGCTATTCTTTTAACTGATGGCGAGAATAATCGCGGCGAAATAGACCCCATTACCGCCTCACAACTTGCGGAAGAATACAATATTCGCGTCTATACTATTGGCGTAGGAACCAAAGGAATGGCAAGAATGCCGGTGGCCTATAATGCCCGTGGCGGTTTTCAATTTGGTAATGTAGAAGTGAATATTGATGAGGAACTTTTACAAGAAATAGCAAGTGAAACGGGTGGGAAATACTTTCGTGCCACCGATAATGAAAAGCTGCAAGCCATTTACAATGAGATTGATGCTTTGGAAAAAACCAAACTCCAAGAAATTAAGTTTTATACCTACGACGAGAAGTTTGATGTATTTATACTTTGGGCATTAGCACTGCTTAGCCTAGAGGTAATTTTACGCTATACCGTTTTAAAAAGCTTTATTTAATGTACCAGCTAGAGGAACCACAATACTTTTACCTATTACTGCTTATCCCTGCAGTACTGGTATTTTATGGTCTTTTTTTAAGGTGGAAGAAAAAGGCTCAAAACTATTTTGGCGACCGTGAATTACTGCAAAAACTTAGTCCGGAACGCTCCAAAAACAAGCCTTTTTTAAAGCTAATTTTCTCCCTTACTATCATTGCCTTGCTGGCGCTGGCACTAGTAAATCCGCAGGTTGGCTCGCGTTTAGAAGAAGTGCAACGCGAAGGAGTAGACATTGTTTTTGCCATTGACGTTAGTAAAAGTATGCTTGCGGAAGATGTGCAACCAAATCGTTTGGAAAGAGCTAAGCTCCTTATTTCACGTACGCTAGATGAGCTAGTGAGTGATAGAGTAGGAATTATCACCTACGCTGGTCGAGCCTATCCGCAGCTGCCTATCACTACCGATTACGGTGCTGCGCGACTCTTCTTAAAAAACATTAACACCGATTTAATTCCTTCACAGGGAACTGCCATTGGGGAAGCCATCGAATTAGCCACTCAATATTTCGATGATGCCGATCAGAAAAATCGCCTATTGGTAATTATTAGCGATGGGGAAGACCATGAAGAAGGGATTGAGGATGCTATTGAAGAAGCAAAAGAACAGCAAATTAGCATATACACCCTAGGCATTGGCAGTGAACGCGGCGGCCCCATCCCCGAAATGCGCGGTTCTCGCAGAGTGGGCTATAAAAAAGACCAGAATAACGAAGTGGTTATTACCAAGCTAAACAATACTCTGCTTAAGAAAATAGCTAGCAGCAGTGAGGGTAAATATGCTTCTGGCAATAGCACCCGTGCCAGTGTTAATTTTTTAATGGAGGAAATTAGCACCATGGAAAAAAAGCAGTTTGAAACTAGCCTCTTTGCCGATTATGAAGATCAGTTTCAATGGCTTTTAGCCCCTGCCCTTCTCCTTTTGCTTTTAGATGTGTTTATACTTGAACGCAAAACGCAATGGTTTAAGAACCTTAATTTATTTAAGAAATGATAAGCAAGAATCTCTACACACTTTTTGCTGCGCTTCTTGGCTTGACCCTTACTGCGCAAAACAGTACTACTAAAATTAAAGAGGGGAATAAGCTTTACGAAGCCAATAAGTTCGATGAGGCTGAAGTTGCTTATCGCAGAGCGCTTAATGCCGAAGAAAAAAACCAAGCTTTGGGTAATTTCAACTTGGGAGATGCCCTCTATAAGCAGGAGCGTTATGAAGAAGCACTGACGGCCTTTGAAAAAAGCTTAAGCTTAGCAGAAACAAAAGAGGAGCAAGCTGAGGCACTTCATAATATTGGTAATACCCATCTGCAAGAAAAGAAATTAGAAGAGGCGATTGATGCCTATAAAAAGGCGCTTACCCTAAATCCTCAAGACGAAGAAACTCGCTATAATCTTAGCCAAGCCATCCGCCAAAAGAAAAAGCAAGAGCAGCAGGAAAAGCAAAATAAAAACGAGGATCAAAAGGACGATCAAGAAAAAGATGATCAAGAAAAAGATCAAAAGGAGCAGGATCAGAAAGAGCAGGATAAAAAAGATCAAAAGCAAGATAAAGAGCAGCAAGATCAGAACAAGGATCAGAACAAGGAGGATCAGCAGCAGAATAAGGACAAAAAAGAGCAAGACAAAAAAAATCAGGAAAAGTCGCCTGAGGAAGGTAAAAGTAAAATTAGCCGCGCTAATGCCGAGCGTCTTTTAGAGGCTCTAAACCGCGATGAAGAAAAGCTGCAAAAGAAATTATTACAGCAAAAAATTAAGGCGAAACCTATAAAAAGTGCAAAAGATTGGTGATGAAAAAACTGAGCCTCTATATAGCCCTTTTACTAAGTTTTTCTAGCCTTGCCCAGGTAAGCTTTACCGTAAGTGTAGCACGCAAAAAAATAGAGCAAGGACAACGCTTTGCGGTAGAATTTAAAGTAAATCAAAAGGGAGAAAGCTTTCGCGCACCCGAGTTTAATGGTTTCAGAGTTTTAGGAGGCCCCAACACTTCGGTTAGCACTTACATGGATAATAGTGGCACGCGCTTTAATTTAACTTATAGCTATGTTCTGCAAGCCAATAATATCGGCAACTTCACCATTGGGCCGGCCTACATTAAAGTGGACAGTAAGACCTACCGCACCGAAAATTTAGAAATTCAGGTTATTGAAAAACGAGCAGCGGCGGCGAAAGAAGAAAGTAAAGACCTTATCTTCAAAGGTCTAGTCTCCAAGCAAAGCGTCTATCAAGGCGAACCCATCTTCGCACGTTACCGTTTGTACTTCCGCACCGAAATTGGTCAACACAGCTTTAGTGAGGAGCCCAGCTTTAAAGGTTTTTACCGTGAAAACATCGAGCAAAAGCGCATTGAAACTACCGAAGAATACATTAATGGCCAACGCTACATTGCCGCAGACCTGCAGAGAATGGTACTTATTCCGCAGCAAACTGGCGATTTGCAAGCTGGTAATATTGGCTTAAATGTTCCCGTTCGTAAAAGCTCAGGACGGCGAGATATTTTTGGTTTCCCCATTACTCGCAGTCAAAACATAGCCCTCAACACTCAATTCCCCAGCATCGAGGTAAAACCTCTACCCGATAAGGGCAAGCCTTCTAACTTTAGTGGCGCGGTAGGCGATTACGATTTTAAGGTGAGTATCAGCAATACGGAGATCAGCACCGATGAAAGTATTAGCCTGCGCATTGAACTTAAGGGAACAGGCAATATTAAACTAGCGGATTTACCTAAACCTGAATTTCCCCAAGCCTTTGAGGTTTTCGACCCAGAAATAACCGAGCGCAGCTCCGTGGGCACCTATGGTATGCGCGGTTCCAAGCTTATTGAGTACCTCTTAGTGCCACGCTATGGCGGAACCTATAAAATTGAGCCGATTGAGTTTAGTTATTTTAATCCCGAAACCAAGCGCTATGAAACTATTCAAAGCGAGGCCTTCGAGGTTAATGTTAGTGGTGGTCAGGTATCGCCCCTCACTGGTCAAGCCAAGATGAATAACACCGAAAAGGAAGAGGTAAACTTTCTTTCTAAGGAAATACTCTTCATTAAAACTAAGTCTGGCAGATGGTATAAAAGCGACGATAGCTTTTGGTTGAGCAGCCGTTTCTGGATTTTCTTAGCCCTAATTGCACTGCTTAATGTAGGCCTCTACTTTATTTGGACCAAGGAAAATGCGAAGCGCGCTAACCCTGGCGCTTTACGCGAGCAAAAGGCCGCTAAAAAAGCAACCAAAAGGCTAAAAAGTGCCAAAAAAGCCCTCGATCAAAATCAGCCTGCCGAATTCTACTTAGCGCTATTAGAAGCACTTTGGGGCTATTTTGCCGATAAACTTAAGATGCCCGCCCACGAGCAATCGCGGGAAAGTCTGCAAGCCGAACTCTCCAAAAGAGGACTTTCAGCCGACACCCAAACGCGTCTATTAAAAATTATTGAGCAGTCGGAAATGGCTCGCTACACCCAAGCGACCATGACTACTGCTAAAAATGATTATGAGGAAGCTACTGTCCTCTTAACCAAAATTGAAGGTGAATTATGAAAAACTTAATCCTCCTTTTATGTAGCCTTAGCCTATTTTCAGCATATAGTGCTCAGCCCCAAAATGTGCTATTCTCAAAAGCCAATAGCGCCTACCAGGAAGAAAAATATATTGAGGCCATTCGCATCTACGACAGTATATATAGTAGCGGTGAACAAAGTGCCGCGCTCCACTTTAATATGGGGAATGCCTATTTTCAAGAAGGGAATATTGGCAAGAGTATCTTGCATTTTGAAAAAGCCTTAAAGCTGAAACCCCAAGATGACGAAATACGCCACAACCTAGAAATAGCTCGTCAAAAAACGATTGATCGCTTTGAGGAGGTTCCCGTAAATTTATTTCAGGCCAGCCGCTTGGCCATCATAAGATTATTTAGCCCCGATAACTGGGGCCGCCTTGCGCTAATTGCATTTGTACTCGCAACCATTGGCTTTGCCGCCTACCTGTTTAGTCCGTACTTAAGACTTGGCTTTATTGCCATTGTGGTAGGCTTAAGCAGCGGTATTTTATCCTTAATTTTAGCTTGGAGCCACCAAAGCTATTTAAACAATAACCAAGGGGTAATCCTTTTAGAAGATTCCAGCTATGTTAAAAGCGGACCTTCGGAAAGTGCCGATGATGTTTTTATCTTGCACGAGGGAACCAAAGCCCTGCGTTTAGAACAATTTGAGGATTGGTCGAAAATTAAATTACCCGACGGAAAATTGGGCTGGCTCCAAAGCGAAGAAATCGCAGTAATTTAAACACAACCTTAAAGCTCATGCTAATTTTTAGCTTTCATTTATGAAAATCAATATCATTTCCAGCAGTACTCGCAAGGGAAGAATTAGTCATCGCATTGCAATAGCATTAGAAAGAGCCATTCACAATCAAGGCCACGAGGTTGCAATAATTGACCTGAGCGAGATTCAGCTCCCCCCCTTTGAGGAGCGTATAAATCTGCTCGAAAACCCAGACCCGAAGCATTTAGCCCTAAAAGAAGAATTAGCAAAAACTGAGGCCTTTATTTTTTTAACACCCGAGTACAATGGTGCCATTAGCTCTGGGCTAAAAAATTTCATTGACGTTTATGCCAAAGATCCTTTTAAGCACAAAGCAATTGGTGTAGCTACTGGTTCTACTGGCGCAATGGGGGGAATTAGAGCCGCGTATCAACTGCAACAATCAGTTTTAAGCATTCATGGTTTCCCGCATCCGAGCATGCTTACGGTAAGCAAAATGGACCAGGTTATTGATGAGGAAGGGCATATTATTAGCGACGCTTATGCTAAGCAGCAAGAGGCTTTTTTAGAAAACTTTTTAAGCTTCGCCGAGAAACTGAAACCCTAAACCGCCGGCACCGAAATTCCGCGCAAATTTCGATAAAGTTCTAGCGCATAATTATCCGTCATTCCACTTACGTAATCTAAAACGGTCATTACTTTTTCGTAAGGGCTTGCGCCAGATGGGTATTTATACTGACTGGGGATTAAGCTCAATATTTTATAATGTCTCTTTTGCGCTTGGTCTTGGCCAATTAAAACCGCTTCTACCAAATCCTCAATAAGCCCACTCATAATTTTAAAGCCTGCCAGCTCAATTTTTATCACCGATTCATGGTTATAAATCCTACCGATTGATTTCTTCTCAATAATGCTTAGCGGCTGTTTCAGATCTGCCAATGAGTCTAGCAAGCTAGTTTTAAATTGTCCTGCTAAAATTTGCTCACGGTTACTCATAAAGCTATCCGCACAACGGTTTACTAATGCAGTAATTGCTTTGGCACGCAAGTAGGCAACCGACTCGTTTTTATCTTCTCTTAAAGTCTCAAGGTTCTGATAAAGTCGACTCATGTCGCTTTTACCGTCTGCCGCAATCAAAGCCACTAAATCATCACGTACTTCAGTAAAACTTAGAATTCCAAGGCGATGGGCATCTTCATAGTCGATAATACTGTAGCAAATATCATCGGCAGCCTCTACCAAATAAACAAAAGGATGGCGGAAATAGGCTCTTGGCTCTTCACTATCAGACAACATGCAGAATTCTTTAACCACCTTATCAAAAACCTCTGCATCGCTCTGGAAATAGCCGAATTTAGACCGGTGTTTGCCCTTGGCTTTATCTCGCGCCAAGCTTTCGCAAGGATATTTTAAAATGCTCGCCAAAGTGGTGTAAGTTATTTGGTAGCCTCCTTTTAAACGGCCATTAAATTGTTTGGTTAAGATGCGTAAAGCATTGGCATTTCCTTCAAAATGGGTTAAATCTTCCCACTCCCCAGCGCTAAAAGCGGAGCGAAACTCTTGATCGTTTTGACGGTCTAAAAAGTATTTTGAGATTGCCTCTTCCCCAGAATGACCAAAAGCGGGATTACCTAAATCGTGCGCTAAACAAGCAGCAGAAATAACCGCTTTTAATTGATCTTGATAAAATTGTACCGAGCGACTATTCTCTTTCACCTCGGCTAGTTCCGCCAAGCGCTCGCCCACCATCATCCCTAAAGAGCGACCTACACTAACTACTTCTAAGGAATGGGTTAGCCTATTATGAACAAAAACCCGTTCGGGTAAAGGAAAAACTTGTGTTTTGTTTTGCAGGCGACGAAAAGCAGAAGAAAAAATAATTCGATCATAATCACGCTCATACACCGAACGTTCATCGGTCCTTGCCACTTCTTCTCCATATCGCAAAGGACTGAAGCAATTATTCCAATTTATTTTTTGCTGCATAGCGCGAAGTTCGGTAATTTAAAATCGTGAGGAAAATATAATGTTCCTCTAAAATTAAGGGTGAATTAGTACCTTTAAAAATCCGTAAAAACGCATCTGCCTGCGAGCAAAATTTATAATTTGATGAAGAAATACCAAACTTTATACGTAGCCGCATCGAAGCAACATGTTGGCAAAACTACTTCTACTTTAGGCCTAGCTTATTGCCTACAGAGATTGGGAGTTGATGTGGGCTATTGCAAACCCGTAGGTCAATCTTTTGTAGAGCTAAACGACTTAAAAGTAGATAAGGATACCATCTTGTTTTCCGATTTAATTCGCTTTGACCTAATGCCCGAAATTCACAGTCCCGTTATTCTTGGCAATGGGGCAACCACTGAGTTTTTAGATGATCCCAGCCAGTTTAATTATCCCGAAAAAATTCTAAAGGCTAAAAGTATTTTAGAGAGCCGAAAGGAGCTTACTATTCATGAGGGAACAGGCCACCCGGGAGTAGGCAGTGTGGTAAACTTATCGAATGCCAGGGTGGCTAAAATGCTAGATGCCCAAGTAATATTTATTGCCGAGGGAGGGGTAGGCTCTACTATAGATATGATAAATATGTGTATTTCTCTTTTCCGCGAGGAGAAGGTACCCATTTTGGGGATAATTGTAAATAAGGTTAGAGAAGATAAAATTGAAAAAATTAAGCCTTATCTACAAAAGTACCTAGACAGTGTTGGCATTCCTCTTTTGGGTATGGTGCCCTATGACAGGACCTTAGCTTACCCAGTAATGGGAACGGTTGCTAAATCTATTTACGCCAAGGTTTTGGCCAATCCGCAAAGCCTTAAAAATAAAGTGGCCGATGTTATTGCGGGTACGGTAATCGATAGGACAAAATTAGAGAAGCGCAAAAATCTTCTATTAGTAGTCGGTGCCCACCGTTTAGATAATGCGATAGAACGCATAGTTAATATCCATCGCGAAGCCGAATTGGAAGAATGGCCCCTAAGTGGAATTATTGTTTGTGGCGATGGCGAAGTAAGTGATGAAACCAATGCCATAATCGATGACTATGAAACGCCTTTACTTCACACAGAGCTGGACACTTATGGTGTTGTTTTAAAAGTTTCACGCATTGAAGTAAAGATAAACCGCGACACTCCTTGGAAGATTAAGAGAGCCATTGATCTTTTTGAGGAAAATGTGGATTTAGATTATATCATGAAAAAAATCAGTCAGAGTTAATGTTAGATTATAAGCTGGCCAAAGTCTTTCCTAAGCCTACCATTTATGCTGGCTATATTTTAATAACGCTTGGCTCGTTTTATATGCTGTTCCAAGTTTTAGCAATACTAATGGTTGCTATTGGTGTTTTTGTAAGCTTCAGCTATAATGGCATTGAAATAAAGCCCAGCGAGAAAAGCTTCCGTAGTTACAGTCGAATTTTCGGGTTGAAGTTTGGAAAATGGGAGCCGCTTGAGCAGTTTAAGAGCTTAAGCATTTTAAGACGTGAAGATGCTTACCGTGCTTATAGTTATGCCATGTCGAGTTTTGAGAGTAAGTCGGAATATTTCGGCATTTTCCTGCTTAGTGCTAACCACCGAAAAAAGATGGAGGTACAAAAGCATGGTAATAAAACCGATGCGCTTGCTGCTGCTAAAAAGCTGAGCCAAGATTTACAATTAGATTTGGTGAAATACCAACCCGTAATTAGCGCTAAAACCCAAGGAAGGCGGCGGCCTAAAACTACTTAAGAGTCAATCAATCCCGCCAAAACAAAAAATTGACTTTTAATTTCTAGGCGGTAATCTTGAGTTAACACTTCATCTGTAACCGTATTTATACGCATTGAGTAGCTGTCCTTCTTTAAATAGTCTTGAAGATTAAGGTCCGTAGTTTGTAAGACAATTTTGCTACTGTTGGGGTTAATATTTTCGGAAGAAGCAAGTTCTACTTCAGGCAGACCTTCAGCTTCTATAAACACGGTAACTGAAGATAGAAAGCTAAAATCCTCTCCTTCGGGACTCAGCACTTCAAAACTAAGATTGCTCAATTCTACTTCCTTTATTAAATTAGAACGCGTATTGTTGCTGCTAAACTCGGCTTGCGCATTAGTTTCCACCTCTGGTGTGAGTATATTAAATGGCAAGTTAATCGCTGAAGAAGAAGGTATGGTGTACTCCACTTCGGTAGGAATATAAAAGCTCACCTCTTGATCTTCTTTACTACAGCTAAAAAGAGCAAAGGCGATGAATAGAACGAAATACTTTTTCATGAAAATACTTTTGGTTAACAATCTGAACAAAACAGGATATAAATAATAAACTGGATCACCAAATCTCAGAGCATTGATTTGGCAAGCTAGAGTTTTACCCCACCATAGTAACCTTGCCAAAAGAGCTTATTGAGAAGATGCCTTAGCCAGCATTTCAATTTGCGAGCAACATGCATGCTTTACTTCTCTCGACCTTAATTTAGCCAAAAATCAATTTGTGTTTAGTCTAAAATAATAGCCTAGGCCAAGCTTCAAACATTGAAAAATATTCTATATTTGCCCTCCAAATTACGGGGGATTAGCTCAGCTGGCTAGAGCGCTTGCCTGGCAGGCAAGAGGTCATCGGTTCGACTCCGATATTCTCCACCGAAAGCTCGGAATCTTTACTTGAAGGTTCCGAGCTTTTTTTATGTGCTAAAGCGCCCGTTTTAGACCTTTTCAGGAGATTAGTCGGCCTGATTAAAAATTTATACCATCAAAATTTACAACCTTTCCAATATCTAAGCATCTTAATTGTGAATGCGAGTACTAGAACTGAATCAGATAGGGAAGTGGGTTAAAGATTGGAAGCAAGGAGATGCCTTAGCAGCTCGTAAGCTTTATGACGCTTGTAATAAGGCCGCCTACAACAGTATTTTGCGCATCGTAGAACGCGAAGATATTGCCCAAGACCTATTGCAAGAGACTTTTATTCTCGCTTTCAACCGTATCAGTGACTTAAAAAAGAATGCGACTTTTCCCGCTTGGCTAAAGCGCATAGCCATCAACCTAGCACTGCAATATTATCGTAAGAATAATCCGCTGAAAGAAGAAGAGTGGAAAGTAGAAAATCACGAGGAAATAGCAGAGGAAGAATTTAGCAGTTTAAGCCAATTAGATATTAGCGAGTGGTTACAAATAATTGCGACTGTCCCTGCTAAATCACGCCTAGTCTTCCAACTTTTCTATTTGGAAGAACTAAAACACGAAGATATTGCTATGCGTCTCAATATCAGTATCTCTACCTCTAAAAGCCAATTGCGCTACGCGAAAAGCAGAATTAAAAAACATCTATTAGAAAACCATGTCCATTAAAAAGTATATCGATAAAAACCGCTCTCAGCTTAACAATGCAGAGCCTCCCGCGGATTTATGGGAATCTATTGGCCCCCAGATTAAAGCACCTCCGCAAAAACGCTTTCCTTACTTCTGGGCCGCAGCAATTGTATTATTTGCCGCCAGTATTTCTATCATCTGGCAGGCTGATTTCCTAAAGCCCAATAAAGAAGCCCAGCGTCAAGTGCTACCTTCTTCTTTTTTAAGTCTTGAAAAAAACTACAGTCGCGATCTAGATAGCCTCCAAAGCCGTATTCCTTTGGCTGAATTAAGACAAGATCCCGATTTAAGTTGGATTGTAGGCGAATTGGAAGCCTTAGAAAAAATCAATACAAAATACCGCGCCGACATTGGAAAAGGGGTACCCGAAGAAGAGTTGGTGAAAGTATTAATAGACTATTACGAAAAACGCTTACACCTGTTAATCCGCATTGAGAGAGAACTAAAACGCAAAGAAAAACATCATCCTTATGAAAACATTAATTTATAGCCTTTTCGGCCTGTGCTTAAGTTTAAGCAGCATTGGGAAAGAAGTTTCTAAAGAGAAACACGCCCACGCAAGTGTTAGCGCCATTGATATTGAAAGGCTTAATATTGATGCGAAAAACACAGAACTGATCATTGATATTTGGGCCAAGGAAGAGGTTTCCGTTGATGCCCACTTCTATTATCGCGGTGACGAAGACCATAAAGAAATTAAGGCCTTTATGGACTCTTTTGAAGAAAACGTTAAGTCTGGTATTAGCTCCTTTGGAGGAGAAATAAAATTGGATACTTATAGAGCTGTTCCTAGTAAAAAGAAAGTGGGTTGGGAATCCAGTTGGGCTAGCGTAACCTTTGTAAATGAGGGCTTTTCTGATAAAGAAGCCAAACTTGTGTACGAACTAAAGGTGCCTGCTTCTCTCTATATGAACATTAAGCACTCGTATAAAGAGCTAAGGATCAATGGTTCAGTTCGTAAAATAAACATCGAACAATATTCTGGTCGCCTTAGCCTAGATAAAGTAGACCAAGCGATTCTCAACTTAAAATATGGTGAAGCTTCTATCAACGACCTTAAAAAAGGCGAATTACATCTTTATGAAAACAGTGTAATGGGGAATGACTGGGGCAATATTCAATTGAATGCAAAATATTCAAAGGTCCAAGTAAGAACCGTTAATACGCTAAAAGGCGAAGGCTATGAAACTAAATATCGCACCATTGACCTTGGAAGCATTGTAGGGAATTATAAATACTGCCAATTTGATATGATTGAGGTGGAGCTCTTGAAACTAACTTGCTACGAAACACAGGTAGAGAGCAAAAGTGTTCAGCAACTAGACCTAAATAATTCTAAGTATAGTAACTATCATATTGATGATGTAGACAATCTCAGCATTACAGAAAGTTATGAGGATGAATACTCTTTTAGGTCAGTAAAAAACGTGGCCGCTCCAAATAGTAAATATTGCAAGTTTAATATCGAAACCCTGCAGGGCAATTATGGCCTTAACGCTTATGAATGTCGGGTAAATATAAATGCTATCAGCGGCTCCTCAGGCTCTATTAAAATAGATGGGAAATATTTGAATATATCTTTAGGCCTTGCCGACTTGCACTACAAGCTAGCCGCTAATTTACAGTATGGTAAGCTCTATTATCCCAATTCTTTAACCGGTAATTTTAAGCAGCAAAATTCGCGCACTACCGCCAGTTTGCAGAGCGCTAACTTGGCTAAAGACTTTTACCTAGTAGAGATTAATGGTTACGAGATTAATGCAAGTGTGAAGTAATAAACTTATTAGCTGTCGCCTCTGCTACTTAACCCAAAGAACCGAATTATACTCATCATATTCATTGGGCTCAAATAAGGGATTATTCGGGTCTTCTGTCCACTTACCGTTTACAATAAAGCGGTAAGTGTTTTTCCCTTTCGGGAGATGGATATTTGCATGCCAACCGTCAACCTCTTTAACCAGCCGTATTCCATCATAACGCCAGTCAATAAAGCTACCGCTCAAAATTACCTCTTCCACCCCGGGCCTTAAAGGATAGAAAAAATCCATATTTGGCTCAATGCTAAGAATGGAATTTTGATACTCCTCTACTCCTATTCGCAAGGGATTGAGAGGATCTACTCGAAATCTATCTTCTTGATTAACAATAAACTTATACTCATAATTACCCGGCGGCAAAACATAAGGCAAAACCCAGCCTGTGTCAGAAAGTGTCATTTTAAGTTCGGAGCGACTCCAAGCGTTAAAATTCCCAGTAACGTGTACGGTTTTCGCGGTAAGGTTAAAAGGGTAATAAAAATAAAAGGTATCGCCAACCGAGATAAATGAGTTTAGATTACCTGCATCATCTTCGCGGGCAACCGGATTAGTAGGGTCCAAAACCCAATCACCGTCCACTACATATTTATAAGCATAAGTGCCTTCTTTCAAATATAGTTTTAACTCCCAACCGCCCTTGGTACGATACATTTCGTCTGCCTCGGGGTTCCAATTATTAACAGAGCTTGCCCAGTAAACCTCCTCTGCCTGGCTAAAGCCTGCTAAAAAAAAGCGCTTGTTTGCATGGAAATAAAGTGAATTCTCATTACCCATTCTATCAAACTCACTTTTTCTATTGCGCGGATCTAAAACCCAATAACCATCAACTATATATTTATATAGATGCGGTCCATCCTCCAATTTTACATCCACATAATACCCTGAATCACATCTGCTTAAAGCAGTAGCACTAGTGCTCCATTCGTTAAAAGAACCCGCTAAATACACCGATTCTGGCCGTAAGCCCTCTATCTTTAAAAAGAAACGAATTAAGCCGTTTTCTAAAACCCGTATCGCTGGTTTACTAAAATCATTTATTCCATATTGATAATCTCTGGGTCGACTAAAGTTCTCCTTTTCCTCCAAAAGCGCTAATACTTCCCTTTGATTTTTAGCTTTTCCCACAAGCTTTTGCAAGGATTTCTGTAAAACTACCTCTTCCGCAGTATACGCAACTACTTTCCATAATTGGGCATTTGCCTCTCCGCTCTCAAGCAAATAATTTAAACTATCTTTCTCTAAACCGAAGGTAGCCAAAAGACTATCTAAGCTTTGTGGCTTTAGGTCTTTATCAATAGTGCATATCAGCTCTTTACCTTTTATCTTATAATCTACATTGGGGTGTTCTTGACCCCACACTGCAGCAAAACTAAAAAGCAGAAAGCTTAAGGCTAAAAACTTTTTCATAGGGCTGGATATAAAATAATTTGCATTTCTTCCTTTCTAAAATTTAGGCTCACAATGCCTTGTCGCAAAAGATCGTTGCCCACAAAACCGGCCACTGGATAGCCGTAGGCTTTGCCGATTAGTTCCAAATCTGCTACCATAACTTGACAAACTTTCAAGGGCGCTCCAAAAGTTAATCCTAAAAGACTTCCGTAAAGCACCTCCGCCTGACCACCACCTGCCCCAAGGAGAGCTCTTCTACTGCGAATGCTTACTGCCTCATAAACTGCTTCCGGTAAATCATTGTCTAAAAGGACCGCTTCCGCCCCCGAGTCGAAGCAAAATTTTAAGTTAACACCATTCAGGCTACCAGCCGCTATAATGGCATTATTATAAAGCTTGAAGGCTAGGCTATAATCTGCTGCTACAGCAAATTCCTCTGCTGCTAAACGATTCCCTTTTCGGTCAATCTTATACACCATTAGTTGCTGGGCACGCAGGTCTATTTTCATCTCGGTGCGCATAAAAAGATTTAGCCCTAAAAGACCCAGTATCTTAATATTGCGCTTATTTTCGATGGTGCTTAAATCACTTACATCTGCTTCTAAGTTTTCGTAGTATAGCTCATTTATTTTCAACTTTGCCACGCGTAAAATGCGTTGGTTTTGCTGCTCTCCGTTTATATCCGTAGAAGCATAAGTATTTACTTCTTCGTAATCACGAAAATAGGTGGCATTAAGGATTAAATAAGGGGCACCCGTATCCAAAATAAAATTTCCTCTTAATCCATCTACCGTTGCTTCAACTATAATCAAGTTGCCAACCTGCCGCATTGGAATAACCAGTTTTTGAAAATCACCCTTAGGGCTAGGGCGTTGCATTAATAAGCGCTGATTGAAAATTCCTGTCCAAGCCGGACGAAGTGGTGCATCCGCCTTGAGCGAAAAAAGAGGCGCTAAAATACAAGCACAGTAAAGCTGCAGCAAAAACTTCAAGGCTGCAGCTTCTTTTCCGCCCGCAGCTGGGCACTAGTTTTCCTGCTTCCATCGTGACTCCAGCCAGGAGGGCCAAAAAGGTATTGCCGGAAATAGCGCGGGTGATTGCGTATGTCTTTAAATATTTGCAGCCATTCGTGTGTAGCAATGCGCAAAGGATTATAAGTTTCGATATTGGCGGTTAGACCATAATTAGGATGCTCCTCTTCGGCAATAAAAGTGCCGAACATTCTATCCCAAATAATTAAAACACCCGCATGATTTGCATCTAAATATTTAACATCGCTGGAGTGGTGGACGCGATGATGGGAAGGAGTATTAAAGATGAATTCGAACCAAGACGGCATACGATTAATCAATTCGGTGTGAATCCAAAACTGGTATAAGAGACTTATACTTTGCATAAAAACCAAAGCCAAAGGGTGAAAACCTAAAAGCGGGAGCCATAAGTAAAAGATAAAGCTACCCGTAATACCACCCGTCCATGTTTGCCTTAAGGCAGTTGCGAGATTATAATTTTTAGAACTGTGGTGGACTACATGACTGGCCCAAAAATAACGAATGGTATGCGCACTGCGGTGATACCAATAATAGCTAAAGTCATCGGCAAAAAAGAGTAAGAGCCAAGACCACCAAGCAAAGTCAATTTCGAAAAAACGGAATTGATAAACAAAAAGATAAACCCCAAATATTAATCCTTTACTAAGAATCCCAACGCCTACATTTCCTAATCCCATGGCAATACTACTCAAGGCATCTTTGGCTTCATAACTAGGAATTCGACGCCAAGCATTAAGCACGACTTCTAGCAAAACGAAGAATACAAAAAAGGGAATAGCCGCTTGAATTAAATTGGGAAACATGTTTTTTATTAAATCTTCACATCAAATATTGATGCTTTAAATATAGCAAAGAAAGCAGGTCAAAGCTAGAAATTTATAGTCTGTTAACTACTATCGATTTTTAGCGTGGTGAGTTCATTAAAAATAGCAACCTTTGCTTCGAAAAATTTAAGTTATGATCCTAGAGCTTCTGCGCGATACACTTGGTAATAGCGTTTCCATTTTTACCATTATGAACCCCTTATCTGTGGGGGTTATTATGCTAGGGCTTTTAGAAGAAAACGCAACGAAAGAAGAGGTTAGAGCCACTGCTAAAAAAACGACTCGCGCCTCCTTCATAGCGATGGTTGTCACCTTTTTACTCGGTACTTATATTTTCGATTTTTTCGGTATTTCGCCCGACGGACTGCGCATTTTTGGCGGTACCATCCTCTTTATTATGGGTTTAAATATGGTACAAGGGCATGGTAAAAAGGTTAATCACACCGTAAAGGATCAAGAGGCGGCCAAAGATCGGGAGGATATTAGCGTAGTGCCCTTAGCTATTCCCGTTATGGTGGGTGCGGGTTTGGCTACTACCCTAATTAACCTGAGCATTGCCGCTAAAACTTGGCAAGACTATGTAAGTGGCTTCTTAGCGATAGTCGTTTGTTCCATCGCTGCTCTGTTAATATTACAGCGTATGCCCTTTATTAAAAAAACCCTAGGCGATAATGGTCTAAAAGTCTTTAACCGCATCATGGGTTTAGTAGTAGGCTCTTTAGCTGCCCAAATGTTTCTTAGTGGGGTATTTTCTTTTTACCACAATAATTTCGCTTAGGAAAATTTCACTTTTGTTGATTGAGTAGTAAAACGGCAATCCTTAAGCTTCTAATGTAATGGCACTTGCTAGTTCACAGAATAGGTTCTGCGATGTAATTAGTTTCTGCTCTAATTTTTATTGAAACTTTTTAGTAAAGCTATTTCAATACCTTTCCGTCGTTTTTCATCCCATTTGGTCTAGGCCGAGATGTGTTAGTAAAAGCAGTATCTTGCCCTGCAAAATCAGCATAATTTTTATGAAACTTATTACCACGAATTTCGCCTTTCTAGGACTAGTTCTCACATTAAGCCTTAGCCTTTCTTCTTGCGGAAATAGTGATGATGACGAAAGAAGCGCTGCCCCTACCGTAAGTATTATCAGTCCGAAAGACACGCTTATTTTAAGTGATAAGGTTACCGTCGAACTTCTTTTTAACGATAATAGTGGTCTTGTTTCTACCGAAATTACCCTTGGTAATGCTGATCAAGGAAACTTAGTGTATCACTACTCTCAGAGAGGCCTTAATGGCCTAAGCGACGATCTTAGCTTTGAAGCCGAAATTCCTTCTGTAGTAGATGCCACTGGTAATAATTATATTATTATTGAAGTATTAGACGAAGACGGCAATGAGACTTTCGTAGAAGGCAAGTTTTATTTCCTACCAGAAGACTCACAAGATCCAACTATTAGCAATATTATCCACCAAGGGGTTTTAACGAGGGATCCGCAAAGCTCGATGTCGCTCGCATACAGCCTTAGCGACAATCAGGCCTTAGATAGCCTGTATCTAATGTTTTTAGAAACTAGCAATGGGAATTTTACTGGCGATACCATTTGGCACAGAGGTTTAGCCCTTAACGGTCAAAAAGAGGTGCAAGGCTTGGAGTATATCCCCGGGAGTTTAAACTACTTCAGCGGTGCCAACTACCGAGTTTATGCCAAAGCAATTGACCAGGTTGGCAATAGTAAAACCTATATTTCCCCAAATGAATATACAGTAGGTAACTAGTACGTAGCCATTTAAAAACTTTAAAACATAAGCTCCTTTTATTTTTTAGTGGTAATACAGAAAAGTTTGCTTAATACGATTCCTGTAAAACAACTTATTAAGACCGAAGCGGTCTCATAGAGCACAAGCTCCTAAGCGTTACGAGAGATTAATTTCCTATTCAAGGAGAATTGATTATTAATTTCTTGGCATCTCTAGCCCCCACAAGGCATATATATTATTGCTAACTAAGGGCTAGAAGCTTAATTTTTTCCTTATTATTGATCTTGAAATTTCCATTAAATCAATATTTAAATGAAATTAATCGCTTCGCTCGCTTTTATAATATTGGCCTTTGCTGCTCATTCTCAAAAAGAACAAACCATATCTTTTGATAGCATTCCTATTGTTTTAAAGCCTAGTGGTAATGGTGTTATAAAGCTAAATCGACTAAGTAGAGATACTATTTATTACCGAGGAAAATCTTACCCCATCAAACATTCCTTTAACCTTCAGTCCTCAGATATAGGCTATTATTTAGAATACTTTGTTGGATGCGATCAGCCCCAAATTCCCAAAAACAGGCTGGTAGTAGTTGAGGACTACAAATCTGACGCTCCAAAATTTTGGGTGGACCAAAACGACAACCTCAACCTTTTGGATGACGGCAAACCTAATAATGCATTTGCTGATGGGGAGGTAATTTTAAAGCTCAAAAACTGTAAATATCCAGAAATCAAGTTCCACGTGCGGGTTTTTAGAAAAAACCTTGATTCGGCAGATGTGGCTTATCTTGAGGATAACTTTGGTAAGCCAGGTCTTCTAAAAACCGGCACTTTAATAGAAGAAGTGCAATATTGGTTTTCCGATCAGCGGGTAAATGTTAAATATCAAAATGCCATAATTGAAGGCAAGAAAGTTAGCATTGGTTTATATGATACTAATTGTGATGGCCTCTTCACCCGCAATGAGAAAGATAAAATAATGATACAAAAGGGCTGGAATCAAAAACTATCCCAAAGGCTTGTTAAAGGAGCTTACCCGCTAAAGGATACTACGCTCTTTTTCGTGGGCAAAAGCCCCTATGATGTTGTCGAGATTGATAAGGCAGGGCGTTTTATAAAGATTAAAAATTATACCTTCTCAGCGGAGGCCCCTATTATACTTGGCGATACTCTAAAGAATTATACCTTCCCTATTGGAGATGAGTTATTAGATCTTAACACGGCCCTGGGTGACAAACCCTATTTACTGATCGATGTTTGGGGAACTTGGTGTCGCGGCTGCGTGCAACAAATACCATTTATTAAATCGCTTCATACAGACCATTCAGCGATACTTAATATTATCGGCTTAAATAAAGGTGATTCACCTATTAAGATGGAAGAGTTTAAAAACACCTACCAGATTCCATGGAAAAGCGGAATACTCTCAACTGAGATTCAGGAAGACTTAAACATTGAAGGTTTTCCTAGCTATATTCTAATAGACTCTGATAGAAAGCTTTTAATGTATGATACTATTCCATACTATATAATGCAGTTTTTAGAAGAGAGAAAACAAGACCATCTGAAAAGTGGTGATTAGTTAAATAAAACAAACTTGAGGTGAATAAGACAAGCCGCTAGAGAAGGTAGCGTTTTACTTTTAACGAATCCATCAAATACATTTTATCCACTAATATGAAAAACAAGGCCCTGATCATATTTGCCTCCATAATTGCTGGCACAGCTTCCTTAATAGCGCAAGAAAACTATTATACCGCTAATCAAAAAGACTACTATTCTAAGGACGTAGTCACTAAACTTATCGACACTTATCAAAAAACCTTACCAGCTGGTAAGTATGTTTTTGCTGAAGTCGTTCATCAAACAGAGAAAAAAGACTCACTAATTTTTCACTGGCACTACGCCATTGTAAAGGAGGAGCCAGAAAGTCAAATACAAAATAGTGAAGAGCTAAGTCTAGTCGGTAGTCCCTTTCCTAACTTTAAAATCTCATCTGATTCGCTTATTGACCTAAAATCACTTCGAGGCAAGCCAGTATTCATCAACTTTTGGTTTACTGCTTGCGAACCTTGTATTGCCGAAATAGATGTTCTCAATCGCTTTAAATCAACTTATGGAGATGAAATGCATTTTATTGCTGTTACTTTTGATAGCAAAGAAAGGGTCAATCAGTTCTTGAGTAAAAAGCCTTTTGGCTTTTTGATGCATACCGACGATTATATTTTGCTAGAAAAACTTGGTCTAAATAAAAGCTTTCCTCGTAATTTTCTTATTAATAGAAAGGGAGAAATAGTGCGTGTTTTTGGAGGAGTTCCTTTTACCAAAAAAGAAGGAACTCGTGTAATTGGAGCTGGATCAGAAATCGAAAAGGAGATTAAGCAAGTCATCAGAAGTCCTTATTAGTATAAGCTAGAATCCTCGTTCTATCTGCTAAGGCAAAATGCGCCTAATCTTTCGATTGTTTTTTAAGTTAAGAGGTTTCCTCAACTAAGCATTCACCAAAGCATCTGGCTTGAGCTTGGTAAAAATAAATCCAAAAATAAAAGATACTGCAAAGGCAGGTGCCATTACGTCTAGCTTCTCAAAGTAAGGACCGAGAAAGGCCAATTCTTGCACGTAAAACTTAAAGAAAGGCACGGCGATAAACCCACTTAACATACAGGCCAAAGCGCCACTCTGATTAAAGCCTTTCCAAAAGAGTGAATAAATCATCATTGGGCAAAAAGTAGCGGCAATACCCGACCAGCCAAAAATAGTGAACCAAAAGACCGTTCTTCCAGGCACCATAATCGCTACTGTCATAGCCAAGGCCAAAGCTATCAAGGCCATTACTAAGGTAATACGAGAAGATAGCTTGTTAAGCTTTTGATCGCTCACATTGGGTCTAAATACTTTTTGGTAAAGATCGCGCGTAATAGCGCTGGAGGCCACCACTAATAAAGAGTCGATGGTAGACATAATAGCGCTTAAAATAATGGCGATATAAATAGCTACAATAAAAGCTGGAAAAGTAGCCTTAAGGAGAACCATCAAACTATCCTCACCGGCAATTCCTAAAACACTCTCAGGATCTTGCCCCACTTCGGTAAAAAGATAACGTGCTAATACACCAATGGTTACTGCCGCAGCATCTGTTAAAAAGGTAAAAACAATAGCTACCCATTTTCCTTTATCAATTTCTTTGGTATCCTTCACCGAAATAAAGCGCACATACACCTGAGGCGAGCCTAAAAAACCTAAGCCGATAAAAGCAAAACCCGCCATGGTAGCTGCCTGCATCCACGGGTCGTCAAATGCGCCCCAAATACTCACTAAATTTGGGTCAATCGCTTCCAAGCTACTATAAATATCCCCAGAGTTTTCAATGGCAAAATAGGCGACTAATGGCAAAGCCACCAAACCTAAAAACATTAGTACGCCTTGAAACACATCCGACCAAACTACCGCCACAAAACCACCGACGAAAATATAGGCCACCACTATTAAAAAGCCTGCAATAGCGCCAGTATAGTAGTTAACTCCTAAAAAAGTTTCGAAAGCCTTACCGGTAATATCGATCTGCGCACTTACGTAGATAATTACAAAAATAGATAGGCACAAAGCAGCTACCACTCGCAGTAGATGGCCTTTGGTTTTAAAATGACTCTCTAAAAAGTCGGGAATAGTAATGGAGTCGTATTTATCGGTAAGGCTTTTAAACTTCTTCGCCATAAAAAACCAAGAAACCGCAACACCAATCACCTCTCCTATTACAACCCAGTAAGCAGAAAAGCCCGCCAAGGCTCCCATTGCGGTTAAACCAATTAACAGCCAGCCCGATTCGCCAGTTGCCCGAGCAGAAAAAGCAACTAGCCAATAGCCAAGCTTTTTACCACCCACATAATAGTCGTCCATGTTTTTAACTCTTTTGGAAGCAACTATGCCAATTCCAAAGAGGATTGCAAAGTAAAAACCCAAGACGACTAAATTAGTGAGCATGCTTTACGATTTTACCAAATTAGCTTCTGCGAATTGTTCAAGTTCCCTAAAGAAAACATCGATGTCTTCTTTAGTATTGCCAGCATTAACGGTAACCAAGCGCACGAACTCATCACCATCAAACTGACCGTAGCCAATCATTAATTCGCCACTTTCATAAAGTTGATTACAAAGAATATCGGCCGGAATATCTTTATAGTTAAAACATACTCCGATAGAGTTTGGATAACTATAAACGGTATAATCGGGATTATTTTTTACGTAGTCTAAAGCGTAATTTGCTAAATCGAATTGCCAATCTACAATTTCGCCTAAACCTTTTGTGCCAACCGATTTCCAGAGGGTCCAAAATTTTAGGGCATCATTACGGCGACCACATTGTAAGGAGGTTTTCCCAAGGTTATAGTCGTCGCCATCGGTTTGATATAAATAATCTGCATCGTTGGCAAAGCTCTCGTATAAATAACGCTTATCCTTTACCAAAATCAAGGAACAAGATAATGGCGTGCCTAACATTTTATGGGCATTATAGCTAAAGCTATCGGCTTGATTTGCTCCTTTTAGGACTTCATTAAACGTTCGCTAAAAATTACTGAGCCACAATAAGCCCCGTCAATATGAAACCATAAACCATATTCTTGGGCAAGCTTCGCTAAGTCTTCAAAGGGATCAAAAGCACCCATAACGGTTGTCCCTGCGGTGCCGATAATTAAAAATGGCTTTTTACCATCTTGCAAATCTTGCTTAATCTGTGCTTGCAAATCTTGCGGGTCCATGCGCCCTTCTGCATCCGATTTTATGTAGCGTATTTGATTACGCCCCACACCAATAAAAGCTGCATTTTTTGGAATAGAGTAATGCGATTCTGCTGAAGTATAGAGACATAACTGCCCGCTCATTCCTTCGGTGCGCGCCGATTCGTTCGCCTTATCACGCGCCATCAACATCGCCATTAAATTGGTCATCGATCCACCAGGTGCCAAAGTCCCGTCTGCTTCCGCAGGATAGCCTAGCAATTCATTAGAACGATGAATAAGCTCTTTTTCCACGCCAATCATCGGACCACCAACTTTGTAGGTATACATACTATTGTTTAGCAAAACAGCCAGTAATTCACCCAAGGTAGATTTGCTATTACGACCACCAAAGAGCTGATTAAAAAACTTGCGACTGGCCGTCCGTGGTGTGCTTAAAACTAAATCTCGTAAAACCTTAGCAAAGGTCTCTTCATCAACGCCATCCTGACTTAAGCTAATATCTAAATTTGAAAATAAGACAGTTGGCTCCATCGGTTTAAGAACCGGTTCCACCTTTTCTGCTTTAAATAAATCCTCCGCAATCGACCTAAATAGGTCGAGATCATTGTTCATAATATTGGGTGTTTTTTTACAAGAAGAGCAAAGATAGCTTTTTAAAATTAGCCGAAAAGCAAGCATTTTCCTTCAAAAAATCTTAATTTTGATGCGTTTTTAACGGTTTCACCCTAATTTCTACTCTTTTTAATTAAAACTGAAACCACTCATTTTTAGACATGCAAGGAGATATCGATAGCGTCAGTCAACTCATTCAAGTATTAGAAAAATCACAGGCTAGTGATTTTGTTAAAATCAGTAAACGACTAAAGCTCAAAGCTTCCGATTTTGAAGAACACGCCTCTTGGGGTGAAGATAGTTACACTCGCAACTGCATCGGTCGCAACGAACACTACGAGTTACTCCTACTTTGCTGGGATGCCCAACAAGATACTCCCGTGCATTGCCACAACGGCGAAGAATGCTGGGTGTACAATTTGCAAGGTAATTTTGAAGAAATCCGTTTCGATTTTAAAGATGAATCCGAAGAGGAACTAATCGAGACTAGTCGCGAAACCATGCAGGCTAAGGAAATTTCCTACATGCACGATAATATGGGCTTCCACAGTTTACACAATCGCAGTAAGCAACGCGGAATGACCTTACACCTATACATGAACCCTATCGACAGCTGTCGCGTTTTTGATGAAGAGGTGGGTAGCTTCGTGCGCAAGGAAATGAGCTACGACACCGTAGCCGAAACAGTTGAAATTTAAGGCGCTTATAGTCTCACTTTCAGCTAATATCTTCATTAAATAGAGGTGTAGCAACCTTAGGGTAGATGCGATATTCTGAGAGTGGGCATTTATAATTGGACCAGTGCGAACTTAAGCCCAATCACCGAATACAAGCAAATCTGCCGACCCAGGCCTTAACCAATAAAGGAAAGCCTAATACTTCTCCTTGCCCTAATTGCGGTGCAAAGCCTCAAGAAACCGTAGAAGCGGCACTTGCCCAAATAGCTAAGCAAAGTAGACAAGCTTTTTATCTTACTCCAAACCTAAATTATGATGCAAGCCCAGCGTATCAAAACCAGGACGAACAAACTCTAAAGCATAGGGGAACTCATGCCTAATTTGCCCTTTCAAATTTTGAGAGAGCTGCCAAAAGCGCATCAACTTTGCATCGTTCTCAGTGAAACATTGCAAAAGCTTTTCCGTCGCTTTACAAATATCATCAAGCACAAGAAGCGAGAGTTTAGCGCTGCCATTCCAATCTGATTGTATTAACTCTAAGCCCTCCACAAAGTCGTGCTTGCCACCCAAAGCCCTGCTCAACTTTGGCCCTAAAAAGTTCTGATAATACTCTAATACACTAAAGGCATTGTCTATTTCTTGCTCTTTCTGCTTGCGCAAGATGGGCTTGTTCAGGTATTCTTTTAATAGATTATTCTTTAGATATCTCAGCACAGAGGAGTAAAACAATTCCCACTCTTCGAAATCTTGCATCAAGGCGTTTTCTGCTAAGTTTAAAGGAGCTTTTTCTTCTTGTTTCTTTCTCACTTCTTGTAAAGCGGCCGTGGCTTCCAAGTCTAAATCTTGAAAAGGGTTCTCTTCTTGTTGATGCGCAGGTTCAATTCCCTCAGTTAAGATAGAAATGTCTTTCCCTTGTGAGTTTACCTGATAAACCCCACATCGGTGCGCCAAGGGACAACGCTCACACCAGTGATTACAATAATTGTGTATTTCAGGAATTCTACGCAAACAATAATTTTCTCTAAGTTAGAATAATTGCTCGCTTTAGAGAAATTTTCTGTGCTCTTATCCAGCAAAATTATTTTATACTGTCACGGTTTTCTAGTTGCCTTTCTAAAATTTCGTTGGTATTCTCAATCGCCTTACGCAGCTTATAATCGCTCCAGGTATTTTTATAGAACTTATTGAAATATTCGTCTAGTTTACGGATTACAAAAACGTTGTAGGCGCCATTTATTTTACCTAAACGTGTTGGGTTTAGCGTACGTAAGCTCAATGAAAAGCTGCCTCCTAAATATTCTATATAATGCCAAATACCTGCTGGCATAAACAGGGTTTCTCCCGGTTCTAATTCCGTTTGCCAACCTTCAGCCAGTTTCAGGGCCGGGTATTTTTCGTAATCTGCCGCCCGCACATCGGCCGCACTATGGGTGGTAAAAGGAAGCTTATAGAGGTACTTCGTTTGACTTTGATCAAAGAGTGTGATTCTCTTCTTTCCGCCAAACTGAGTAATAAAAACATTAGATAGGTCGATGTCGTAGTGTAACCTTACGTCGCTGCCCGCTGCTCCAAAAAATAAGTACGGGTAATCCTCTAAATAACCATCCATTAAGGGAGGGAAATTAAAATCCTTTAGCAGAGAAGGTTCAAGTTTAAAAAGGTTGAACAAGAAAATACGTAAATCCGACTCTACGTCATTTTCTAGCATATCTAAATACTCGGCAAAGGGCACTTCCTTCGCGGCGGGCATTTCAATTTTTGTGGGCTCATGGTCTTGCCAAGCACCGTGTAATTTCACCTGATGGTGACCAGCTTTCTCTTTTAAGTAAGAGTAGGTCCATTTCTTTAAGGCGGGCCAGTCTTTAGCGTAGTTTTTTAGCTTAACCGGGGTGAGTGTTTTTACATAGCGTTGATAAAAGTCCTCCGGGTCTATATCATCAACTACCTCAACTGGTCTTAATTGCATTTGTGGGTTTATTTGTTGCAAAGTTAAAAAATACCAGAACTTGAAAGCCGCTCTGTAAAAGGGCTGTCAATTTTAAATACAGTATTAGCTATAATTAAAGCGTTGTTTTGTTTATTAGAGAGGGACTTACGAAAAGTGTATCCGCACTAATTCAATAAGTTTTAACAAAATATTAGTTTTTCAGCTAGTACCGATAAAAGCGGCTTTAATTCTATCTTCCCCCTTTTGGATATATATATTCGCGTTGGCGGTAATATGAGACAGATGAAAAACAATATATTTTTAATATTAACCTTCCTTCTTTTGACTTCCTGTAAAGGACAGACTTCTAAGGAAGAAAATAATAAGGTTCAAATTGAAAAAGAGATCGAAATTACTGAAACACCAACAGTTCTAAATAACGAATTCGACTCTGAAACTAATACAATCCATATAATAGTTGCTCTGTGTGACAATAAATACCAAGGAATAGTTCCTGTACCAAAGACTATTGGAAATGGACAAGACCCAAATAACAATCTTTATTGGGGAACAGCTTATGGCATAAAGACATATTTCAAACGGAGTCCTGAATGGACTTTGATAAGTCAAACAGAAGTTGATTCAACTATTTTGGAACGTCTAGTTTTCAAAAATATCAGTAAGAATTATTTTATCGTAGCAGATGCTTATAATGGTAAAAGCATTAAAGTTGCGACAGAAACCTTTTTACGAAGTAGTGCTGGAATTGTCAAGGATACCCTAAAAATTAATAACACAACTATTGGAATTTTAGGTAACTCAAAACTTGTTGCATACATTGGACACGATGGGCTTATGGATTTCAGTCTTCAAGAAGAATTTAAAAATGTTGACAATCAAGAAAGAGATGTAATAATTCTTGCTTGCTATAGTAAAAGCTATTTTAAACCACATTTAGAAAAATCAAAAGTAAATCCTTTAGTTTGGACTACTGGTCTTATGGCACCAGAAGCGTATACAATTCACGATGCTATGACTGGATATGTAAACGGAGAAACAAATGAAGAAATCAGAATTAGAGCCGCAAAAGCTTATCATAAATATCAAAAGTGTGGTCTGAATGCTGCAAAGAATCTATTAGTAACGAATTAAAATACTACCGCCAACACGTTGTATAAGTAAAAGCGGTTTAAGTGATAAAACGAAAGTATAAACATAAAACAAAGGTTAGTACAAAACCGAATGGTTTGTGAGTAGAGATCCGATACTACTCATACACAAACCACTATCCTGAATTCTTGCATTAATAAATAACTTCTCATGAAGAACCTCTTTAAATCTGCCTCGCTTGCTTTTAGTTTAATCTTTACACTTAATACCGCGGTTGTCCAAGCGCAATTAGTAAAGCCCTCGATAACCTACGGAATTACCAGTTACAGTTATTTTACAGAAGGTAATTATTTCACTACTTATCCAAATCCATTTTTTAAAAGTCTTGTTACGGCTCCAACCATCGGACTTAGACTAGATGTGGCTAAATATCACTTTGGGGTAGAAGCAAATTATTATCAAGCTAATGTTCCATCGACTGATGATCTTCAGTATGAGGCTTATGCAAAGACCTATTTTGATATTGGAGTTTATGGTATTTATAAAAGGTTCAAGCTACATTTAAATTTTGCCAGTTTGAATTTTAGGCATTTGGCTGATTTCGGTTTTAGAGATCCAGACGTTCTTGCTTTTCAAAATGGAATAGGCATGGCTATAACATATACACATGCAGGGTATGATGTCTCCCTAAGACAAGAGCGTGTTTTTAATTTTGATGTGTTAGGAAGGAAGTATGGCCTATCTAAGTCTAGTATTAATGCGGGTATTGTATTAAAACTATCCAAGTCTTTGTCCTTAATTAAGCCGAAAGAAGAGAAAGAAAAGAAAAAAGAGTCTCCTCTTTCTAATTTAATTAACCTTCAGGTAGGACTCAATTTTACTGGTAATGAATTAAACGGGGAAACACCCTCGATGCTACCTATTAAAATTGCTCCTTTATTGGGGGTAGAGTTTACTTATTTGGATTATCAAATTTATCTACGTCGGGCGGTATGGAGAAATGTTGATGTTAGCTATGAAAACGCTGGTAAGCTTACCTCACTTTACAATCAAATTGGCTTTGCCTACCAATTTACCTTGAACAATGACATCCGTTTTTTTGCGGGCATTCATCACTTTTGGAACTATAGTCGCGGACAACAATATCTAGACTTCCTCGATGGAGGTTTAGCCACTGAGAACCTTTGGTTTATTCCCCAAAACAAAGGCATTGGCCTTCAAATAAAGTATCCCTTTGCCAATAATATCGATTTCATTCTAGATGCTGATTATTACTACGAAGCACATCCGCGATTAGGAACCGGCTTTAATAGGGAGAGTTTCCGATTAAGTGCGGTTTATAATTTTCGGTAAAGTGAATTTTAATAAATAAAAAAGCGAATTTGATTCTCAATCAAATTCGCTTTTTTCATGAAGACTAAGTTCAAATACTCCTTATTGCGGCTTTTAAACTATTTCTGCGCTATCACGGATCTCATTTTTAAGACAAGCCCCTGTCTCACAGCACAGCGGCCTAATATCTAAAAGCGCTAGCGGTCTCTATTCTTTTAAAAATTAACACAGACATTCTTCGCTTCGGTGAAAAACTTGAGCGCTTCAAAACCGCCTTCGCGACCCACGCCGCTGTTTTTCATTCCTCCGAAAGGGGTGCGTAAATCGCGTACCAACCAATCGTTAATCCATACAATGCCGCTATGCACTTCTTTAGCTACTCGGTGCGCCTTATTCAAGTTTTCCGTAAAAATGGTGCAAGCCAGACCGTATTCGGTACTATTTGCCATCCTTAAAACTTCCTCTTCACTATCAAAAGGCGTTAAGGTAACCACGGGACCAAAAATCTCTTCTTGGTTGGTTCGACAATCGAAGGCCAAACCTTCAATTACGGTGGGCTCTAAATAATATCCTTGATCATAAGGTGCAGGCAAATTTACTTTGTTGCCGCCGGCTAATATTTTACCGCCTTCTTCTTGCGCTAACTGAATATAGGAATAAACTTTCTCCAAGTGATCTTTAGAAACCAAAGCGCCCATGCGCGAATCCGCCTCTTGGGGTGGTCCTACTTTTAAACCCGCTACCCTCTCTAAAAAGCCTTTTTTAAAGTCTTCATAAACCGAGCGCTCAATAAAAATACGACTGCCGCAAAGGCAAATTTGTCCCTGATTAGCAAAAGCCGCTCGGGCACTGATATTTATAGCTCTTTCTAAGTCGCAGTCGGCGAAAATTATATTAGGATTTTTGCCCCCTAATTCGAGTGACAGCTTCTTGAATTTCGGCGCGGCAATGCTCGCAATGCGTGCTCCCGTAGTTGTTCCTCCGGTAAAAGAAATTGCTTTTACCTGCGGGTGCTCAACCATGGCTTGTCCCGTTTCGGCGCCCAAACCATGTACGATATTTAATACGCCTGCCGGCAATCCCACTTCTATGCAAATCTGCGAAAGCAAATAAGCGGTAAAAGGAGTTACTTCCGATGGTTTGGCGACCACGCAATTACCTGAAGCCAAGGCAGGTGCGATTTTCCAAGTAAATAGGTAAAGTGGCAAGTTCCACGGGGAAATACAAGCTACCGTGCCGATGGGCTGACGTAAAGTGTAATTAAATCCCTTTTCACCCATATTATGAAACTCATCTTCTTGATGCAAAATAGCGGTGGCGAAGAAAGAAAAATTGTCTCGAGCACGGGGAATATCTACTGCCGTGGCTAATTTTATAGGCTTGCCATTATCGCGACTTTCTGCTTCCGCAAGATGACTTAGCTTGGCATTAATCGCCTCCGAAATCTTACGCAAATAACTGGAACGCTCTTGAATACTAAGGGCCGACCAAGCCGGGAAAGCCGCATCAGCAGCGGAAACTGCTGCTTCAACGTCATCTGCCTGGGAGCGAGGAATTTTTCCGTACACCTGACCGGTAGCAGGCTCATAATTATCGAGATAATCTCCCTTTAAGGGTGCTAGTAATTTACCATTAATATAGTTGGCTATAATTTCCATGGCTATAAATTTGGTGTTCTCCCCCCATCTACCGGAAGGTTTATACCACTAATATAAGCGGCTGCCGGTGAAGCTAAAAAAGCAATGGCATTAGCCACTTCTTCGGGCGCTGCAAAACGTGCCAAAGGAATCTCGGCCGTCATGGCTTGCGCTACCTTATCTTCAGCCTGACCAGTTTTATTGGCTTTATTGGAAATAATACCCGTAAGGCGTCCTGTTTCCGTGGCACCGGGAAGGACATTATTTACGGTAATTCCGTCAGGGCCCAGCTCTCGCGAAAGGGTTTTAGACCAGTTAGCCACCGCCCCACGAATGGTATTACTCACCCCTAAATTGGGGAGAGGCGCCTTTACCGATGTAGAAATCACATTAATGATACGGCCGTAATTGCCTGCGCGCATTTTCGGTAATAACAGTTTCACTAATAATTGATTGGCCAATAAATGTTGACGGAAAGCGGTGATATACTCATCAATTTCCGCAGTATGCGCAGGGCCAGCAGGCGGTCCGCCAGTATTGTTAACCAAGATGTGAAAACCATCTTCCTTAGCTAAGCGCGTAGAAACTACCGCCTCAATGGAGATGGGATCATTAAAATCTGCCGCTAAATAACTGTGTTTTTGACCACTGGGAGAACTTAGTTCTTTTACTACTTTTTCTAATTTTTCGGCATTACGGGCTAAAAGAGTTACCGTAGCACCCATGCGCGCTAATTCTAATGCTGTTGCCTTGCCAATGCCATCGCTGCCACCACAAACCAAAGCGTTTTTACCGTTGAGGTTTAAATCCATATTTTAATTTAATTCATCTGATTCAATTAATCCATCGCGTAAGCGAATGATGCGCTTCGCGTGTTGTGCGATATCTTCTTCGTGCGTTACCAAAATAACCGTGTTGCCTAAGGCATGGATATCACTAAAAAGTTTCATTATTTCCACCGAGGTTTTCGAATCGAGGTTTCCAGTCGGCTCATCCGCCAAAATAATAGACGGTTTATTTACCAAGGCTCTCGCCACAGCCACTCTTTGGCGCTGCCCGCCCGAAAGTTGGTTAGGGCGGTGATCCATGCGGTCGGATAAACCTACTTCCTCTAGCACTTGGCTTGCACGTGCTGTTCTTTCATTGCTGGCCTTACCTGCATAAACCATGGGTAAACTAACATTTTCTAGAGCCGTGCTGCGTGGCAGGAGGTTAAAGGTTTGAAAGACAAAGCCGATTTCGGTATTACGCACCTCCGCTAAATCATTATCACTCATTTTACTTACGTCTTTACCATTAAGCCAATACTCTCCACCGGTAGGGGTATCAAGGCAACCCAAGAGGTTCATTAAGGTAGATTTTCCGCTACCCGAAGGGCCCATTAAGGCTACGTATTCGTTTTTATTGATATCTAAATCAATGCCTTTTAGCACCTTAACCGTTTGGCTTCCAAGCTGGAAGTCGCGGGTTATTTTTCTCAACTTAATCAGTGTTTCCATAGGTAAAATAAGGGCGGTAAGATACCAATTTTGCAGGGAAGGAAGAAGGCTAGGACTGTTAAAGAAGGGATGCCCCGCAAAAGGTTTTTCTGCTAAAAACACCTACCGGGCCCTAATTTGGCTAAAAAGAAGGAAAGCAAGAGAAATATAAGCTGGCCTTAAGCTGAGCTAAACAAGCTATGGCGATCCTCTTTTGATTAGTAGAGCCAGGCATGCGGCGGCTAAAAAGCAGCCCTAATTTCGCTTTAAGATGAATGGCTAAATAAGTGCCTTGCGCCTATTCTTTTAGTAACTTTGCCAGCAAATTTCTTAGAAAATTATTATGACTTTATTATCAGTCTTATTAGGATTCGTAGGCCCCTGGCAAATTATACTCATAGTGGCACTCGTACTCTTATTATTTGGAGGCCGTAAAATTCCTGAGCTAATGCGCGGATTAGGCGGTGGTATCAAAGAATTTAAAGACGCCGTGAAGGAAGAAGATGAAGACCCAAAAAGCGACAAAGAAGCGGATAAGGGTAAAAAAGCTTAAAAATTA